>CAZPWV010000309.1:0-2279 GCA_964590825.1 uncultured Rhodobacter sp.
TTGCCGCCCCGATTGCCGCCCCGATTGCCGCCCCGATTGCCGCCCCGATTGCCGCGGTGTAACGGGCACAATCGCCCGCTTGCCGCGCCCGGTGCGAGGCCGCATGAAGGGCGCATGAACCCGCCCGCCCCGCCAAGCCCCGCCCCGCCAAGCACCCGCCCGCCGGACCGGCACGCAGACCGGCCCGTGGAAGGGGTGCTCTGGATGCTGGTCACCGGGCTGTTCTTTGTCGTGGTCAATGGCATCGTGCGCTACCTGGGCACCGCGCTGCCGGCGCCGCAATCGGCCTTCATCCGCTTTGCCTGGGGCTTCGTGTTTCTCGCGCCCACGCTGGGGCCGGTGCTGCGGACCGGCTTTTCGGCCGAACTCTGGCGGCTTTTTGCGCTGCGCGGTGCGCTGCACACGCTGGCGGTGATGGCGTGGTTCTATGCCATGGCGCGGATCACCATTTCCGAGGTGACGGCGATCGGCTATCTCAACCCGATTGTCGTGACGCTGGGCGCGGCGGTGCTGTTTGGCGAGGGGTTCAAATGGCGGCGCATGGCGGCGATCGGCGTGGCAATCCTCGGTGCGCTGGTGGTGCTGCGCCCCGGCTTGCGGGAGCTTTCCAGCGGCCATCTGGCACAGCTCGGCGCGGCGCTGGGCTTTGGCCTCTCCTATCTGCTGGTGAAACGGCTGGGGCAACTGGCCCCGGCCCGCGTGGTGGTGGCGATGATGGCGGTCACCGTCACGCTGGGGCTTGCGCCCTTTGCCCTTGCCGTCTGGCAGCCGGTGAGCCTGTCGCAGCTGCTCTGGCTGGGGGCGGTCGCGCTTTTTGCCACGGCCGGGCATTACACCATGACCCGCGCCTTTGCCTGCGCGCCGATGACGGTGACCCAGCCGGTCACCTTCTTGCAACTGGTCTGGGCGACGGCGCTGGGCGCGCTGGCCTTTGGCGAGCCGATTGACCCTTTCGTGATTGCGGGTGGGGCGCTGATTATCGGCGCGATCAGCTACATGACCTGGCGCGAGGCGCAGATCAAACGGCGCGGCGGCTGAGCCGGCGGACGCTCTGCGGGGGATATTTGGCCACTTTGGAAACCGATTGCAGAAAGTGCAGGAAGGCGGGTTTCCAAAGTGTCGAAATATCCCCGCCGGAGGCGAGAATTTTCAGGTTTTCCGCCGGAGGCGAGAATTTTCAGGTTTTCGCGGCGTTCTGCGGGTCGATCAGCCGGGCGATGACCCCCTCGCGGGTCACGCGCCGGCCGCCCTCCAGCGCCACGGCGGGCACATGGCACAGCCGCGCCATCACCTCTTTCACCGGGGTGTCGGGGGGCAGGGCGGCGCCCTCGGCGCTGCCCGGCTCCGCAACATCCGAGGCCGTCAGCACGCCCAGCGGGTTCATATGCGCCACGAAGTCCTGCACATAGTCATCGACCGGATTGGCAATGATCTCCCGCGCCGTGCCCAGTTGCACGATCCGCCCGCCCTCCATCAGGGCAATGCGGTTGCCCAGCTTGAACGCTTCGTCAAGATCGTGGCTGACAAAGATGATGGTGCGTTTCAGGCTGGATTGCAGTTCCAGCAGTTCATCTTGCAGCTTGGCACGAATGAGCGGGTCCAGCGCCGAAAACGGCTCGTCCATCAGCAAAATGGGCGCCTCGGTGGCAAAGGCCCGCGCCAGCCCGACGCGCTGCTGCATTCCGCCCGACAACTCGCCCACCTTGCGCTCGGCCCAGTCGCTCAGATGGACAAGTTCGAGCTGCGCATCAACCCGCGCGCGGCGCTCGGCCTTGGACATGCCCCCCAGTTCCAGCCCGAGGCCGATGTTTTCGCGCACCGTGCGCCAGGGCAGCAGGCCGAATTGCTGAAACACCATTGCCACGCGTGAAAGCCTTATGCGGCGCAGCGTGGCGGCATCGGCATGGGTCACATCGACCAGCACATTGCCGTCGCAGACCTGCACCGCGCCCCGGCACACCGGGTTGAGACCGTTCACCGCGCGCAAAAGCGTGGATTTGCCCGAACCCGAAAGCCCCATCAGCACCAGAATCTCGCCTTCGGCCACGCTCAGCGAGCAGTCGTGCACCCCCAGCACCTGCCCCGTGGCGCGTTTGACCGCGGCGCGGTCCTGGCCCTGATCCATCAGGGGTAGAGCGGCCTCGGGGCGGTCGCCAAAGACGATCGAGACGCGGTCGAATTCGACCGCGTTGCGGCCGGCGGTGGGAAGCGGTGTCGTCATTTCTTTTCCCGAACCTCCAGCATCACGCGCAGCACGGTGGCCAGCGCCACGATGACAA
>CAZPWV010000310.1:0-2267 GCA_964590825.1 uncultured Rhodobacter sp.
ACTTTGCGGCGAATATGACCGCAACCTTGCCCAGATCGAACATGCGACCGGCGTGCATATCCTGCGACGGGGCAACCGATTGGCCGTGGTGGGCGAGGCAGCGGCGCGGGCACAGGCGGCAACGGTGCTGCAAGGGCTGTATGCGCGGCTGGAACAGGGCCGCACCGTCGGCGCCGGCGACATCGAAGGCGCGTTGCGGTTGGGCCTTGGCAGGATCGCCGCCCCGGTCCGGGCCGGAATCGGGCAGCAGGATGTAAAGCGTGGCGGCCTCGGGGGCGGGGCCGCGCCTTGTGCCGCAGGCGGTGATGCGCAACACCCGCACCGGCACGAGGCCGCCCAGCGTCAGCACATCGCCCGGCCCGACCGCGCGGCCCGGCTTGTCGATGCGCTGCCCGTTCAGCCGGATCCGGCCCGCGCCAACCCAGTGCGCGGCAAGGGCGCGGGTCTTGCAAAACCGCGCCTGCCACAGCCATTTGTCGATGCGGATCCGCTCCGGTTCGGGGCTTTGGGGCGTCTTTGTCAAGGCTCCCCCAATGGGCTCAGAGCTTGTCCTTCAGCCCCATCAGCGCTGCGGCAAAGGGGTTGTCGGGATCGATCGGCTTTTCGCGCCGGGGCGGATGCGCCTCGAAAGCATGGGGTTTGTCGTCGCGCTGCGGCTTGCCACCCTTGCCGCCACGGGCCGCGGATTTGCCGCCAAACTTGTCATCGCGCGGCTTGCCACCGGGCTTTGCGCCCCGGCTGCCCCCCCGGTTGTCGTCACGTTCGCCCTCGGCGCGGCGCGGCTTGCCTGCGCCCTCACCCCGGTTCTCGCCCCGGTTCTCGCCCCGGTTCTCTCGGCGCGGCTTGCCGCCATCCGGCGCGGCGCCGGCCTCGGCAGACGGGGCACGGTTTCCATCGCGGTTTCCGTCACGGCCACCATCACGGCGCCCGGACCGTTCGGGGCGCGGGTTGGCGGCACGCGGGCGCGGCGCCCAGGTGAAGGTGTAAAACACTTCCATCTCAGGCGCGGCATCGGCATCGGCCCCGGCATCGGCCCCGGTTTCCGCCTGAACCTCGGCCTCGGCCAGCGGCGAGGCCTCTTCGGGGATCGGGTTGTCCGAGCTTGCCACCGGCAGAACCACCTCGGGGGTGAGCCGCGCCTTTTCACGCTCGGCCTTTTCGGCCTTGTAGCCCAGCCCGCCCATCAGATCGGTGAATTGCTCCAGCGTCATGCCGGTGATCGAGAGCATGTCGGGCGTGGCCTCGAACCCGGCCTTGCTGTCTTGCGTGCGCAAGATGTCGGCCAGCCGTTCCAGCATGTCGATGCGGATGGCGCGGCTGCCGGCCGGACGATAGCCCGACAGCGTATAGGCCGAGGCCGGGATTTCGGCGATGAAGGGAATAGTCACCAGCCCCGGAGGCGGGCTTTCGGGGAAGCTGTCAAGCCCTTCCCAGAGCGAGGACAGCACCAGCCGCAGCCGCGTGGGCGCGGGCTTCAAGAGCGCCTGCTGAAAGATCGTGTATTGGCCAAAGCGGATGCCGTGCTTGCGCAGCGCGCCACGAGCCTCCTGATCGAGTTCCTTCACCTCGCCGGCCACGCCCTCGCGCGGCAAAATGCCCAGCCCCTCGACCAGCCGAAAGGCAAAGCCGCGCGCCAGCCCGGTCAGCGCCTCGTCGCGGCTCATCGCCAAAAGCGGGTCGAACAGCGCCGCCACCTTGCGGTCAATGAAATGCTGCATCCGACGGCGGACCTTTTCGGCCACCTCGGGCCCGGCCTCGTCATCGACAAAGGCCTCGACGGCGGGTCTGAGCGGCTCGGCGCCCTTCACCAGCTTGCCCACCGCAGTCGTGCCCCACATCAGGCCGCCCTGTTCGGTGAAATCCATCTCGGTATCGGGGGCGTTGTAGAACCGGTCCGCCCGCAGGCTGAACTCGGGGCGCAGCGCCTCATAGGCGGCCCGCGCCAGCATCTTTGCCTCATCGGGCGAGGACGTCGCATCCTGCCGGAACCGGAACCCCTCAAGACGGCCGGCAAATTCGCCCGCCACCGTCACTTCGCCTTTGTCGTTCACCTCGGCCACGAGGGTCTCCTTCTGCTTGAGCCGGCGCAGCAGCACCGAGGTGCGCCGGTCCACAAATCGTTGGGTCAGTGCGCCATGCAGCGCATCCGACAGGCGGTCTTCTACAGCGCGGGTTTCCGCGCGCCAATGGCTTTCGTCATCGACCCAGCCCTTGCGCTGCGCAACATAGGTCCAGGTGCGGATAAAGGCCAATCGTTTCGACAAGGT
>CAZPWV010000311.1:0-2254 GCA_964590825.1 uncultured Rhodobacter sp.
TTCGCGGGCGTTCTCAAAGCTGATGTCGGCGCCCATCTCGCGCAGGGTCAGGAACAGCCCGTTGCGCGTGGGGTTCTGGCTGACCCCCGGCACGAGGATGTCCGAGCCGGGCACCAAGAGCGCCGCGCAAACCGGGAAGGCCGCCGAGGAAGGGTCGCGCGGCACCGCCACGCCTTGCGCCCGCAACTCCGGCTGGCCGGTCAGGGTGATGCGGTTGCCCTCGGGCGTGGCCTCGACCGTCACCTCGGCACCAAAGCCGCGCAGCATCCGCTCGGTATGGTCACGCGTCGGCGTGCGCTCGATCACCACGGTCTGGCCCGGCGCGTTGAGCCCGGCCAGCAGCACCGCCGATTTCACCTGCGCCGAGGCCATCGGCGTTGTGTAGGTGACAGGCACCGGCTCGGCCGCGCCCACCAACGTCATCGGCAGCCGCCCGCCGGCGCGGCCATAGGCGCGGGCACCAAAAAGCGCCAGCGGGTCGATCACCCGGCCCATCGGGCGTTTGCGCAAAGAGGCGTCACCCGTGAAGGTGGCGGCAATGGGGCTGGTCGCCATGCAGCCCATGACAAGCCGCACGCCGGTGCCCGAATTGCCGCAATCAATCACCGCCTCGGGCTCGGCAAAGCCGCCCACGCCGACGCCCTCGACGCTCCATTTGCCGGGGCCGTGGCGGGTGAGCGTGGCGCCAAAGGCCGCCATCGCCTTGGCGGTATCCAGCACGTCCTGACCTTCCAGCAGCCCGGTGATCTCGGTCTTGCCCACCGAAAGCGCCCCCAGGATCAGCGCACGATGCGAAATCGACTTGTCCCCCGGCACCTCGGCTCGGCCCGAAAGCGGCCCGCCGCGCCGGGCGGTCATCTTGATTGCTTGGCCATGGCCGGACATGGGCGCCTCCCTCTCGTTTGGCCCCTGTTAGCGCAAGGCAAGGCCCCTCGAAAGAGCCTGCGCTTCTTCTTGGTGCAAATACTCGAAAAACTACCGCCGCCGAAAGGTGGCGTAATCGGGCACGCGGCCCTCGCGCAGGGCCTTTTGCTCGTAGCGGGTCGAGACCCAGTCGGCCCAGGGGGTGGGGCTGTGCGAGAGAAGCTCAAAGCCGGCTTGCGGCACCTCTTCAAGCGTCTGGCGCATGTAATCGGGAATATCGGTGGCCACGCGGAACTCGGCGCCGGGGGCAAGGCAGCGCGCCAGCGGGCGCAGGTGGTCTTGCGTGACAAAGCGGCGGCGGTGGTGGCGCTTTTTTGGCCAGGGGTCGGGGTAGTTCAGGAAGGCTTTCGCCAGGCACCCCTCGGGCAGCACCTCCATCAGGTCGCGCGCATCGCCGGGGTAGACGGCAAGGTTCGTCACCCCCGCCGCGCGGATCTTGCCCAAGAGCATGGCGACGCCGTTGATGAAGGGCTCGCAGCCGATGAGGTTCACGCCGGGGTAGCGCGCGGCCATGTGCACCATATGCTCGCCGCCGCCAAACCCCACCTCGAGCCAGAGCGGCGATAAGATCGCGGCCGGGGTTTTCGGCCGGCGCAACACCCGGCGGGGTGAGGCTGGCAAGGTCTTCGCTCAGATAGGTCTTCTGGCTGGGCCGCATGGTCTTGCCCGAACGGCGGCCATAGAAATTGCGCCACGCAGGGCGCGCACCGGCGGGCTCGGCGGCGGCGGGCTGGCCTTCGGCATCGGGGATCGGCGGCTCATCACACATGCCCCGCGCCTTAGGCAAAGGGGAAGGAGGGGTCAAGGGGGGATGGGGGGGCAAGGCCAATCCCCTGCCCCTTGAGCCGGGCTAGCCTCGCCCCCATATTTTCAGCGCATTTGGCAAGAAGGATCGGTTGCATGGGCGATACGACGGGCGGTTTTGGCCTGCTTCTGTTAGGGGTGTTCGTTTTCTGGCTTTGTCTCTGGCTTCCGGCATCGATGGCGGCCGATCGCGGCCGCTCCGTTCTGGGCTGGCTGCTGCTGACACTCATGTTTTCGCCCATTCTCACCATCATCGCGCTTCTGGTTCTGGGACCAACCGTCGAGAGGGTGCTCTCCAGAAGAGAAAGACGATAACCCCAAACAAAAAGGGGGGCCTGCGCCCCCCTTTTCCGTCTCTCCCGTCCCGGTTCAGACGGCTTTTTTCAGCGCCTCGATCAGGTCGGTCTTTTCCCAGCTGAAGCCGCCGTCGGCTTCGGGGGCGCGGCCGAAGTGGCCATAGGCGGCGCTGCGGCGATAGATGGGCTTGTTCAGGCCCAGATGGGTGCGGATGCCGCGCGGGCTGAGA
>CAZPWV010000312.1:0-2246 GCA_964590825.1 uncultured Rhodobacter sp.
TTTGCCGAGGTGGCGGTAGGCTCGCTTTTCGCCAATATCCTGGCCGTCTCGGTGGCGATGTTTTCGATGCAGGTCTATGACCGTGTCATTCCGCACAAATCCGAGGCGACGCTTTGGGTGCTGGCGCTGGGCGCCATGCTGGCGCTGGTGCTGGAAATGGCGCTGAAACTGGCGCGCTCCGGCCTGATGGACCTGGCAGGGCGCAAGATCGAGCTGACCGTGCAAAGCCTGCTGATGGATCGGCTTTTGGGCATGAAGGCGGCACCGGGGCGCCGCTCGCCCAGCCAGCTGTTTTCGGCGATGCGTGAATTTTCCTCGGTGCGGGAGTTCTTTACCGCCTCCACCATCGGCACTTTGGCCGATATTCCCTTCATCTTCATCTTTCTGATGCTGGTGGCCTCGATTGGCGGCAACCTCGTCTGGGTGCTTCTGGCCGGTGCGGTGCTGATGGTCGCGCCTGGGTTCTTGCTGCAAAAGAAGATGATGGCGATCACCCAATCCACCCAGGGCGCATCGGCGCGGGCGGCCAAGCTTCTGCACGAGGCGATCTATGAGCATGAAACCGTGGCCACCCAGCGCGGTGCCGACCGGTTCAAGCGGATCTGGGAAGAGCTCACCACGCTGTCTGCGGTCAAGTCGAGCCAGAGCCGCAAGCTGGCCTCGGCCCTGACTTACTGGGCGCAGATGGTGCAGCAGGCCACCTATCTGGCGGCGGTGGTGCTGGGCACCTACATGGTCTTTGCCGGCGAATTTACCGTGGGCGCCATCATCGCTATCGGCATCCTCACCTCACGCACGCTGGCGCCGCTGACCCAGTTGGCGGGAACCCTGGCGCGTTGGGCCAATGTGAAGGCGGCGCTTGACGGTCTCGATGCCATTGCCGGGGCCGATCAGGTGCAGGCCGACCGGCGCAGCTACCTGCGGGCCGAAGCGATCGAGGGCGAGTACGAAGTGCGCGGGCTCGAATTCAAGTATGATGCCGAAGGCGCCACCACGGTGGATATTTCGGCGCTGCGCATTCCCGCCGGCCAAAGGGTGGCGGTGCTGGGGGCGAACGGGTCCGGCAAATCGACGCTGCTCAAGCTTCTGGCCGGGGTTTACGAGCCCAGCTCCGGGCGGATCTTGCTGGACGGGGTCGATATCGGCCAGTTGCATCCGCGCGATTTGCGCCGTTCGGTGGGTTATCTCAGCCAGGATGTGCGGCTGTTCTCGGGTACGCTGCGCGACAACCTCAACCTGACGCAGCTCGAACGCGACGAGGAACGGCTTTACAAGGCGCTTGATTTTACCGGTCTGGGGCCTTTCCTGCGCGGCCATCCCAAGGGGCTTGATCTGGAAATCCGCGATGGCGGCGAGGGGCTTTCGGTGGGCCAGCGGCAATCCATCGGCTGGGCCCGGCTTTGGCTGCAAGACCCTTCGGTGGTGATCCTCGACGAACCGACGGCGGCGCTGGACACCACGCTTGAAACCACGCTCGTCAGCCGTCTTGATGGCTGGCTGGCGGGGCGCACCGCGGTGATTGCTACCCATCGCGTGCCCATTCTGGCGCTGACGGCCCGCACGCTGATCTTGCAAAACGGTCGCATGGCGGTGGATGGCCCGCGTGATGCCGTTTTGGCGCATCTGACCAAGGCCAAGGCCGGCGGAGGGGGCGCATGACCACCATCGACCCTGCCGCGGTGACCACCGCCAGCCGCCGTGCCAGCCTGACGATCTGGCTTGTGGCGGCGACCATCGCGCTGTTCATCGGCTGGGCGGCGATTGCCTCGGTCGATCAGATCGTTCGCGGACCGGGAGAGATCGTTTCTTCCTCCAAGCCGCAGATCATCCAGAACCTCGAAGGCGGCATTCTGGCCGAACTGAACGTGTCGGAGGGCGACGAGGTTGCCCCCGGAACGGTTCTGGGCCGCCTTTACGGAACCAGCTACAAGGCGCAGGTCGATGATCTGCGGGCGCAGATCGCCTCGATGGAAATTCGCCAGTTGCGGCTTGAAGCCGAGATGAATGGCATCGACGCCTTTGAGCCAAGCGAGGAACAGGGCCTGTTGGTGCCTGAAATCGTGCAGTCGGAGGGGGCGTTGCTGACCGCGCGGCTGGGCGATTACACCTCGCGGCGGGCGGGGGCGGCGGCGGTCCTGAAACAGGCCAAGGCCGAGCGCGACCTGATGGAAAAGATGTATGAAAAAGACATCGCCCCGCTGATCGACGTGACCAAGGCCCGCAAGGCCTATTCCGATGCCGAAGCG
>CAZPWV010000313.1:0-2239 GCA_964590825.1 uncultured Rhodobacter sp.
CTCTGAAGCGGGGCATCGAGCTGCATGCCGACGGGCTATCGGGTTTCACCCGCACACTGTATCGGCTCGAGCGAGTTGATCGGCCGCCAAGCCCGCCGGTGCGCGCCTTTCTCGACATCCTGGCGGCATCCGCCTGAACGGGTATCAGTCATGCGTGGCAGGTCCAGCGAAGCATTCTTCATTTCGGCGCTCGGTTTCGGCCAGATCTGCGCGTGGGGCACGCTTTATTACAGCTATCCGCTGATCGTCGAGGCCATGATGCCCGAGTTGGGCTGGCAGCGCGCCGAAGCCTATGCGCCGGCCACGCTGGGCCTGGTCCTGGCTGCATTTCTCACCTATCCGGTGGGTGTGGCGGTCGACCGGGGCTACGGCAGGGCGCTGCTGGGGATCAGCTCGCTGCTGGTGGCGGGGCTCTTCCTGTTGTGGTCGCTCGTCGAAACCCAGGCCGCCTTTTATGTGGTGGCCACCCTGTTGGGCGCGCTGCAGGCCTGCACGCTATACGAACCCGCGTTCGCTGTCCTGGCGCGCCGCGTCGGAGCAGGGCGGGCGCGTGCGGGCGTCACGCACATTACCTTATGGGGCGGTTTTGCCAGCACGGTGTTCATTCCGCTCATCCAGTTTTTTCTCGATCACTGGGGCTGGCGCGAAGCCCTGCTCATGCTGGCGTTCGTCAACCTGCTGCTGGCCGGCATGTACGCCTGGCAGATCAGGCCGCATGACGACCGCGGCATTGAAGCCGCGCAGAGCGAGGGCGCGGCGCGTGATACCGAGCGCCAGATCGTGCGTGCCACGCTGCGCAATCGCGTATTCTGGCTGCTGCTCGTTGCCATGCTGGCATATGCCGCGGCCTTCTCGGCCTTCACCTTTCACATGTACCCGATGCTTCTGGAAGGCGGGCTGAGCGTTGCCGAGGTGGTCACCGCGCTCGCCTTCATCGGGCCCGCACAGGTGGGCGGGCGCCTCGTCATCGGCATGCTGGGCGAGCGTGCCAGCATGCGCCGCATCGGCTGTTTTACCGTAGCCGTGCTGCCGCCCGTGTTTCTGGCGCTGCTGTTTTTCAAAGGAAATCCCCTGATCGTAATCGTGTTGTGTTGTCTGTACGGGGCGGCCAATGGTATTTTCACCATCGTTCGCAGCCTGGTCGTCCCCGAAATGATCACGCCGCATGCCTATGGTGCCCTGAACGGCATCATCAATCTGCCCGCCACGCTGGCGCGGGCGGTTGCACCGTGGGCGACGGCGGTGCTGTGGGGCGTTGGCCAGTCTTACGAGCCGGTGCTCTGGGCGATCACCGCCACGTTCACGGTACTGGCACTCGCATTCTGGGCCGCCGCACGTCAGTGATCGGGCCATGTTCGGCCCCGCTGCAGTCATTCAGCGCATCACCATAGCAAGGAGAAGGCAATGAGTGCCAATACAACGGAGGGTGTGCAGCGCGGCCGCATGCGCGTGCGGGGCTACGACGAACCCGAATTCGAATTTCAGATGCTGCGTGGTTTGGGCGCCATCAATTACGGCGGTGGCACACCGGGCGAACTGCTGCTTGCCGCCGACGCCGTCAGGGCATGCATGGCCGCGCAACCCGAGGAAAGCCGAGACCCGGCAGGGTGCTGGGTGCAGGCGCATGCGGCACTGGCGCAGCGTGTCGAGAAGGCCGCCTGGGCGTGCCTCGAAAGAAATCACCCCGTGAGTGCGCGCGACCATTTTTTCCGCGCATCGATGTATTACCGGTCTGCCGAGTATTTCTGCGACCCGTACACCCCGGAGCACCGCAAGTGGGGACTCTCATCGCGCGCATGTTTCATCGCGGGCGCGGAGCGTCTCGATCCGCCCGTGCAGGTCGTACACATTCCGTATGAGAACGCCGACATTCCGGCCTATTTCTTCACGCCGCCTGGTGCCGATTCTATCCCGCGCAAAACGGTGATCGTGCACACAGGTTTCGATGGCAGTGCTGAAGAACTCTACTTCGAGTGCGGCCGGGCGGCGCTCGAGCGCGGCTACAACGTGCTGGCGATCGACGGCCCTGGCCAGACGGGCATGACCCGGCTGCATCCACAACTCAAGTTCCGGCCCGATTGGGAAGTGCCGATCCGCGCAGTGGTCGACTGGCTGGCCGAGCAAGCCGGCGTCGACATGAGCCGCCTCGGACTGTATGGAATCAGCCTGGGGGGCTATTTTGCCCTGCGTGCGGCGTGCTTCGAGCCACGCATCCGCGCACTGGCGCTCAATTCACCCA
>CAZPWV010000314.1:0-2231 GCA_964590825.1 uncultured Rhodobacter sp.
GCCGCCCTCCTGGATGGCGTTCGTGGCATAGCCGATCTGCGTGCGCGGGTCGATGTCGGCGGACAGGAAGCCGTTGATCCGCCGTGCCACATGTTCAGACGAATGATAGGCGAAAACCCCGGCAGAGGCACTCAGCCCGCCGGCCGCGACCAGCGGCAGGATCCGCGCCCCGGAGACGAAATACATCACCCCCCAGCTCATCAGCACCAGCGAGGCCTGGCCGAAATCGGGCTGCATCGCCAGCACCAGCACGATGATCGCGGTCAGGAAGAACGAATAGAGCCGCCCCGGCGGACCGGCCACCTCATGCGCGGCGGCCATCATCCAGCCCGCCATGATGACAAAGCCCGGCTTGAGGAATTCCGACGGTTGCACCGAGGCAAAGCCAAGCGAGAACCAGCGCACCGCCCCCTTGCCGAAATCGGTGCCAAAGACCGGCAGCAGGAGCAGCGCGGCAAAGGCACCGGCAAAGCCCAGCACCCCGAGGCGGCGCAACTGCTGCGGGCTCATCAGCGAGAGGGCGAACATCACCGCCAGCGCCAGCGCCCCGAAGAACGCCTGCCGCTTGACGTAATAAAAGGGTTCGAGCCCGTTCTTTTCGGCCAGCGGCACCGAGGCCGCAAGGCCCAGCAGCATCCCCACCCCGAACAGCGCCAAAACCGCCATCAGCGCCCATCGGTCGATGGTGCGCCACCAGCGTGGAAGCACTGGCTCACCCGCCCGAAGGGGCACGGTGCCGAAAACCATTTCCGTCATGCAAACCGCCGTCACTGCCTCGTTACGCCCGGTTTTCCGGGTCTGCGGCAAGTCTAGCCCAAACGCGCCGCCCTGCCTAGCCCGCTTGGCCCGGCATCGGCGGCCAATTGGTGAATTTCGCGTCAGAAATCAGGCCGGAACGGCCCTGTGCCAGCCCTGTGCCAGCCCTGTGCCAGCCCTGTTCTGGCCCCGTGCTGGCGCCGTGCGGGCCCTGCCCCGGCGGCGGAACGCTCCGCGGGGGATATTTCGACACTTTGGAAACAGGTTTTTCTTCCGGCCCGCGCGTGCCAAGCTGGCGCGACGCAACCGGGGGAGTCGGGTATGAAAGTGGGGATCGTCGGGGCGGGAATGGTCGGCTCGGCGGCGGGGTTTGCGCTGGCGCTGCGCGGCGGCGCCTCGGAGGTGGTCTTTGTCGATCGCAATGCCGATCTGGCCAGGGCGCAGGCCGAAGACATCAGCCATGCAGTGCCTTTTGCGCATCCGTGCCAGTTGGCGGCGGGCGATTACGACGCGCTCGAAGGGGCGGGGGTGGTGATTTTGGCGGCGGGGGTGGCGCAAAAGCCGGGCGAGACCCGGCTGAGCCTTCTGGCGCGCAATGCCGAGGTGTTTTCGACGGTGGTGGCGCGGGTGCGCCGGGCCGCGCCCGAGGCGCTGCTGATTGTCGCCTCGAACCCGGTCGATGTCATGACCGAGGTGACCAGCCGGGTGTCGGGCCTGCCGCCGGAGCGGGTGATCGGTTCGGGGACGGTGCTCGACAGCGCGCGGTTCCGGGCCCTTCTGGCCGAGCATCTGGGGGTTTCGGCGCATTCGGTTCATGCTTTCGTGCTGGGTGAGCATGGCGACAGCGAGGTTCTGGCCTGGTCGGCGGCGCGGGCTGGCGGCGAGCCGGTGGCGCGTTTTGCCGCGCAGTTGCGCCGGCCGCTGACCGATGCGCTGCGGGCCGGGATCGACGAGGGGGTGCGCCGCGCCGCCTATCGCATCATCGCCGGCAAGGGCGCGACCTGGTATGGCATCGGCGCGGGGCTGGCGCGGATCGTGCAGGCGATCCGCGACGATCAGCGCGCCGTGCTGACGGTCTCGATCCGCACGCCGCAGGTGGCCGGGGTCGAGGATGTGGCGCTGAGCCTGCCGCGGATTCTGGGGGCCGGGGGGGTGATGGCAACGCTGCACCCCGAACTTGCGCCCGAGGAAACGGCGGCGTTGGCGCGTTCGGCGGCGATCTTGAAAGACAGCACCAAAGGCCTGTGGTGATCGAGATTTTCCTGAGTTTCCTGCGCCTTGGGCTGACCAGTTTTGGCGGGCCCTCGGCCCATGTCGGTTATTTTCACGCCGAATATGTCACCCGGCGCGGCTGGCTGGACGAGGCGGCCTTTGCCGAGCGGCTGGCGTTGGCGCAGTTTCTGCCCGGACCGGCCTCGTCGCAGCTGGGCTTTGCGATCGGGCTGTATCGCGGCGGGGTGGCGGGGGCGCTGGCG
>CAZPWV010000315.1:0-2213 GCA_964590825.1 uncultured Rhodobacter sp.
CCGGCGACATTCTGAACCCCGAGCGTGCGAAATACGACCTGAAATATTACGTCGGCATGGCGCGCGAGCTTGAGGCCGCCGGCGCCCATGTGCTGGGGCTGAAAGACATGGCGGGGCTTTTGAAACCTGCCGCCGCGCGTGTGCTCATCAAGGCGCTGAAGGAAGAGGTGGGCCTGCCCATTCACTTCCACACCCATGACACAAGCGGCATAGCGGGCGCCACCGTGCTGGCCGCCGCCGATGCGGGCGTCGATGCCGTCGATGCCGCGATGGATGCGTTTTCGGGCGGCACCTCGCAGCCCTGCCTTGGCTCGATTGTCGAGGCGGTGGCGCATACCCCCCGCGACACCGGGCTGGATATTGCCGCGATCCGCGAGATGTCGAACTATTGGGAGGGCGTGCGCCACCAATACGCGGCCTTTGAGAGCGGACTCGAAGCCCCGGCTTCCGAGGTTTACCTGCACGAAATGCCGGGCGGCCAGTTCACCAACCTCAAGGCGCAGGCCCGCTCGCTTGGCCTTGAAGAGCGCTGGCACGAGGTGGCGCAGGCCTATGCCGATGCGAACCAGATTTTCGGCGATATCGTCAAGGTCACGCCCTCGTCGAAAGTGGTGGGCGACATGGCGCTGATGATGGTGGCGCAGAACCTGACCAAGGCCGATGTGCTTGATCCGGCCAAGGATGTGGCCTTCCCCGAATCGGTGGTGGACATGATGCGCGGCAATCTGGGCCAACCCCCCGGCGGCTGGCCTGAGGGCATTGTGGCGAAGGTGCTGAAGGGCGAGGCGGCCGCAACCGAGCGCCCCGGCAAGCATCTGCCGCCGGTGGACCTTGAGGCGGTGCGGGCCAAGGTTTCCGCCGATCTCAACGGCTTTACCGTCGATGACGAAGATCTGGCCGGGTATCTGATGTATCCCAAGGTCTTCCTCGACTACATGGGCCGCCACCGGGTTTATGGGCCGGTGCGCACCCTGCCGACGCCGGTTTTCTTCTACGGCATGGAGCCCGGCGCCGAGATTTCCGCCGAGATCGACCCCGGCAAGACGCTGGAGATCCGGCTGCAAACCGTGGGCGAAACCGACGAGGCGGGCGAGGCGAAGGTGTTTTTCGAACTCAACGGCCAGCCGCGTGCGGTGCGCGTGCCCAACCGCGCGGTGAAGGCGAAAACCGCCGCCAAGCCCAAGGCCGACCCCGCCAACCCCGGCCATATCGGCGCGCCGATGCCCGGCTCGGTGGCCTCGGTGGCGGTGAGCGTGGGGCAAAAGCTGCGCGCGGGCGATCTGATGCTGACGATCGAGGCGATGAAGATGGAAACCGGCCTGCACGCCGACCGCGAAGCCACGGTGAAGGCGCTGCATGTGACGCCGGGCAGCCAGATTGACGCGAAAGACCTGCTGATCGAGCTGGAATAGGGGGGCTGTCGCCTCCCGCCCTGCTTTACGCGCCCCGCTTTACTCGCCCTGCATCTCCAGAATCACCTGAAGGCTTGCCAGCGCCTTGCCCGCCGCCTGCGCGGTCGTTGCATCCTTGGGCGCGATGTCCTCGGCAAACAGGCAATTGCCCGCTTCGCTCAGCACCGGGCGCAGGTGGCTGTAGGTATCGCGGATATCCTTGCCATAGGTCAGATAAAGCGTCGAAAGCCTGTCGCCCAGCGCCGGGCCGGCCATCATGCACAGCGCCGGACGGGTAGATTCGGAAATGCCGTTGGTGAAGTAATCATAGCTGTAAGCCCGCCGTTCCCGCGCCAGCCGCGCCAGCAGGGCCTGCGGCGCCGCCACCGGCTGACCGTTCACCTCGAGCCGGAACCGGTCGTCGATGCTGGACACATTCGGGTCGATGGCGGTGCCAAACAGCACCACGCTTTGCGCCACCTCGCCCGCCACCAGCCGCTCAAGGCGCAGCAGCGCGGGCATATCGTCGCCCGCATCCGCGCCGCCCGCCGCCAGCATCACCCCCGCAACCGCCGCGCCCAAAAACCGTTTCACATCGCACCTCCGTGGTTGGCGCCATGCTACGCACCGCAGCGGCCCGGAAAAGGGGGAAACCGCGCCCCCCCTTGCGCTTCGCCCTCCGCCTTTTCCGAATTTCCACCCTCGGCGCATTTTCCCCTTGCAGGGGGCGCGTCGATTTCATAAATCCCGCTGCACCGAACGGTAGCGCGGGCGTAGCTCAGGGGTAGAGCATAACCTTGCCAAGGTTAGGGTCGTGAGTTC
>CAZPWV010000316.1:0-2207 GCA_964590825.1 uncultured Rhodobacter sp.
CCGGCCAGATCACCGTGGCCTCCGGCGGCAAGCAGGTGCTTTACAACGCGCTGGTGGCCACACTGAACCCCGGCGACGAGGTCATCATTCCCGCGCCCTACTGGGTCAGCTACCCCGATATGGTGCTTTTGGCCGGTGGCACACCGGTCTTTGTCGAAGGCCCGATGCAGACCGGCTACAAGATCACCGCCGAACAGCTGGAAGCTGCGATCACGCCGAAGACCAAGTGGCTCATCTTCAACTCGCCCTCCAACCCCTCGGGCGCGGCCTATAGCCATGCCGAGTTGAAGCGCCTCACCGATGTGCTGATGCGCCACCCCCATGTCTGGGTGATGTCCGATGACATGTATGAACATCTGACCTTTGGCGATTTCACCTTTGCCACCCCCGCGCAGGTGGAACCGGGGCTTTATGACCGCACCCTGACCTGCAACGGCGTCAGCAAGGCCTATGCGATGACCGGCTGGCGCATCGGCTATGCCGGCGGGCCCGAGACGCTCATCAAGGCGATTGGCAAGGTGCAGTCGCAAAGCACCTCGAACCCCTGTTCGATCTCGCAATATGCCGCGCTCGAGGCGCTCAACGGCCCGCAAGATTACATTGCCATGAGCAAGGTGGCCTTCGAGCGGCGCCGCAACCTGGTGGTGGCGGCGCTCAACAGCTGCCCCGGCCTGACCTGCCCCACCCCCGAAGGCGCGTTTTACGTTTACCCCTCGATTGCCGGGCTGATTGGCAAGACCTCGGCGGGGGGCGCGAAGATCTCCGATGACGAGGCCTTTGCCAACGCGCTGCTGGACGAAACCGGCGTGGCGGTGGTTTTCGGCGCGGCCTTCGGGCTTTCGCCCAACTTCCGCATCAGCTACGCTACCTCCGATGCGGCGCTGAGCGAGGCCTGCGCCAGGATCAAGACCTTCTGCGAAGGTCTGCGGTAACGCCAGAACGGCAACGGGGGCAGCATGGCGGGCGATCTGCCGGACTATTATTTCCGCATCCGCGAAAATGGCGCGGCGGTGTTTCGGGTCGATACCGAAAACCGCCATCGTCGGATCGAGATGGACCAGATTGCCGTTGTCAACGTCAAGAACGGCGAGATCAAGGCCCAGGGCGAGCACAAGCTGACGCCCGACGAGTTGCGCGAGATCGAGGCCTGGATGGCCCGCCGCATCGCCGTTCTGGCGAGCCGCGACATTGACGACATTCACCGCGCCGTCGATTACCTGAACCTGACCACGCAATGGGTGCAGGCCAAGGCCAGCGATGCGCAGCTTGAGACGGTCACCGATGACCTGCTTTTGGCAATGCACGACCTGCGCTCGGTTCTGGTGCGCAAAAAGGCCGAGCGGATGATGAAGAACCTGCCCGAGAGCGCCGACTAGCCGCGCCGCCCCTTGCGGCCCCGGCTCATGCCGGTGCGTCGCCGCGCAGCCAGGGCCCGTGCCAGAAGCGCCAGATCAGCGTCAGCCCGACACAGGCCAGCCCCACCACAAGACCCAGCCACAGCCCCACCCCGCCAAGGCCGAGGGTAAAGGCCAGCAGGTAGCTGGCCGGGATGCCCACGAGCCAATAGCTGAAGGTGGCCACCCACATCGGCACGCGGGTGTCATGCACGCCGCGCAAAAGCCCCAACGCCATCACCTGCGCCGCATCGAACAGCTGGAACAGCCCCGCCACCGCCAGCAATTTTGCGCCAAAGGCCAGAATCGCCGCCGCCTCGGGGTTGGTTCGGTCGAGGAACAGGCCGATGAGCGGCACGGGAAAGCTGAGGAAGCAGGCGATGGTCAGCAGCGCAAAGACGAGCGACAAGGCAAGCGCCGCCTTGGCCCCTGCCCGCAGCCTTGCGGTGTCGCCGGCGCCAAAGGCATGGCCCGCCCGCACCGTGGCGGCATTGGACAGGCCCATGTGGATCATGAAGGTGAGCGAGGCCAGTTCCAGCGCGATGCCATGCGCGGCCAGTTCGGTGATGCCGATCCAGCCCATCATCAGCGCCGAGGCCTGAAACAGCCCCGCCTCGGACAGATGCGTCAAGCCGGTGGGCAGCCCCATCCGGGCAACGGAAAAAAGCGCCTCCGGGTCGGGGCGCCAGAACCGCGCGAACAGGTGATAGCGGCGCAGCGCGGGGGCCCAGCCGGCATAGAGCGCCAGCAGCACCGCCGAGGCCAGTTGCACCAGCACCGAGGCCAGCGCCGCCCCCGCCACGCCCATTTCGG
>CAZPWV010000317.1:0-2202 GCA_964590825.1 uncultured Rhodobacter sp.
CGATTTCTCGGCCTCGGACTTGCCAAGAATGTCGGCCGCCCAATGCGCCATGATCTTTACCGCCCGCGCCTCGGCGCGAAAGCGCAGATCGGCGTCATGGGCAAATTTGCTTTCGAATGCGGTTTCGCGGTCGTCGAACATGGACATCAGTCACCCCCTTTGCTGCTCACCGTTTCGGTGTGCCAAAGAGCGGTTAGCAAAGCGTGAAGGCTGTCGCGCGAAATGCAAACGAGTTTAACGACATCCGGCGGCGGCATTCGGCCATGCCATCAGGCGCAGGGCGGGCAAACAGAAACGCCCCGGCGGGCCGGGGCGCAGGTCGGGCAAACAGAAACGCCCCGGCGGGCCGGGGCGTTGGGCTGGCGCACGGGGTGCGGGCTTACTTTTCGGTCAGTTGGCGCACCGCTTCGGCCAGCGCCGATTGCATCTGCGCGCGGATCGCGGCCTCGTCGGCCTTGCCCGCCAGATCGGCCTTGAGCTTGCGGATCACGTCTTCCTGACCGGCTTCTTCGAAGTCGGCGGCAATCAGCGCGGCGGTATAGGCCTCGGCTTCGGCACCGGACTTGCCCAAAAGCCCCGCGGCCCAGCCGGCGGCGATTTTCACCGCACGGGCCTCGGCCTTGAAGCGCAGTTCGGCGTCATGCGCGAATTTCGATTCAAAGGCGTTTTCGCGATCATCGAAAGTGGTCATTTTCTCCCCCAAGGTCAGGTCGTTTCCCCTCATATGCCCGCGCGCGCGGCCGCCCGCAAGGGTGCAAAGCGTCCCAGCCCCGCCGCGCGCCGCACAACCGCCCGCAAATGCCGCAGGCCGCGCCCCGCCTTTGCCCTGCGTCGCGCCTTTGCCTTGCGGCGCGCAACGCCTTGGCCTATAGGGGCCAAAAAGGGGGCAGCGCCCTCGCGTCCGGCCGCCGCCGCCGCCGGAATTGCCCAGCAACGGAGAGCCCATGGCACCGCGTCGCAAGAAAATCTACGAAGGCAAGGCAAAGATCCTTTATGAAGGCCCGGAACCGGGCACTCTGGTGCAGTATTTCAAGGACGATGCGACCGCCTTCAACGCGCAGAAGAAAGCCACGATCGAGGGCAAGGGCGTGCTGAACAACCGGCTGAGCGAGTTCTTCATGACCGGGCTGACCAATGTCGGCATTCCAAACCACTTCATCCGCCGCATCAACATGCGCGAGCAGCTGATCCGCCAGGTCGAGATCGTGCCGCTCGAGGTGATCGTGCGCAATTTCGCCGCCGGCTCGATTGCCAAGCGGCTCGGGCTGGAGGAAGGCACCGCGCTGCCGCGTCCGATCGTCGAATACAGCTACAAGAACGACGAGCTGGGCGACCCGCTGGTGCCCGAGGAATATATCATCGCCTTCGGCTGGGCCAGCCAGCAGGATCTGGATGACATCATCAGCCTGGCGCTGCGGGTGAACGATTTCCTCTCCGGGATCTTCTTTGGTGTCGGCATCAAGCTGGTGGACTTCAAGATCGAGATCGGCCGGATCTGGGATGGCGATTTCATGCGTCTGATCGTGGCCGATGAAATCAGCCCCGACAGCTGCCGGCTGTGGGATGTGAAGACCGGGCAGAAGCTGGATAAAGACGTGTTCCGCCGCGATCTGGGCAGCCTGACCGATGCCTATACCGAAGTGGCGCGCCGGCTGGGGGTGATGCCCGCCAATGCGACGCCGATGAAGCCCACGTTGATTAACTGAAGGAGTGCCCGATGAAAGCGCGCGTTCATGTGATGCTGAAGGATGGGGTGCTGGACCCGCAGGGCGAGGCGGTGCGCCATGCGCTGGGCCATCTGGGCTTTGCGGGCGTCGAGGCGGTGCGGCAGGGCAAGGTGATCGAGCTGGACCTGGCAGGCGGCGACCGCGCGGCGGCCGAGGCCGAGGTGAAGGCGATGTGCGAAAAGCTGCTCGCCAATACCGTGATCGAGAAATACACCATCGAGATTGCCTGACCGGGCAGGGCCGGGGGCCAGCCCCCGGACCCCCGGAGTATTTGGCCCAAGAAGAAGCAGGAGCGCTTGCACGATGAAAGCCGCCGTCATCACCTTTCCGGGCTCGAACTGTGACCGTGATCTGGCCGATGCCTTTGCCAAAGCGGGGGCCGAGGTGGTGCGGGTCTGGCACAAGGATACCGAAATTCCGGCCGGCATCGACGTGATCGGCGTGCCGGGGGGGTTTTCGTTTGGTGACTATCTGC
>CAZPWV010000318.1:0-2197 GCA_964590825.1 uncultured Rhodobacter sp.
GGGCGGGTTTTTCGTGCGCATGAGCACGGCGGTGGCGCGGCTCGCGGGACGGGCGGCGCATCTGGCCACGAGCGGCTGAGCGCGATGTTCATCTCCCTCGAGGGCATCGACGGCTCGGGCAAATCCACGCAGGCGCGGCTTCTGGCCGAGGCCCTGGCGGGGCTGGGCCACCCGGTCGTGCACACCCGCGAGCCGGGCGGCAGCCCCGGCGCCGAGGAGATCCGCGCGCTGGTGCTGCAAGGCGCGCCCGAACGCTGGTCGCCGCAAACCGAAATCCTGCTGTTCACCGCCGCCCGGCGCGACCATCTGGAACGCACCATCGCCCCGGCGCTTGCCGCCGGCAAGGTGGTGGTCTGCGACCGCTTTGCCGACAGCACGCGGATGTATCAGGGCCTGACGCGGGGCGACCTGCGGGCGCTGGTGGATGACTTGCACCGGCTGATGATCGGGCGCGAGCCGGATCTGACCTTTCTGATCGACATCGACCCGGCGGTGGGCCTGGCGCGGGCCAAGGGGCGGCAGGGCCACGAGGAGCGGTTCGAAGACATGGGCCTGGCGATGCAGGCGCGGATGCGCAGCGGGTTTCTGGCGCTGGCCGCCGAATTCCCCGACCGTTTCCGGGTGATCGACGGCGCCCGCCCGGCGGCAGAGGTTGCCGCCGAAGTGCTGGCCCTGGCCCGCGCGGCGGCACCGGCACCGCCGCCATGAGCGCGGCGGAATTTCCCGATCCGACACAGGTCGAGGGCGCCCCTCACCCGCGCGAGGCGCCCCATCTGCACGGGCAGCAAAAGGCCGAGGCGGATTTTCTCGACGCGTTCAATGCCGGGCGGCTGCACCACGGCTGGATGCTCACCGGGCCGCGCGGCGTGGGCAAGGCAACGCTGGCCTGGCGCATTGCGCGGTTCCTGCTGAGCCAGCCCGAAGAGCCCGCAGGCGGGCTTTTTGGCGCCCCCGAACCGCCCTCCAGCCTCGACACCGACCCCGAACACCCGGTGTGCCGGCGTATCCGCGCGGGCTCGGAGGGGCGGGTCTTTCACCTCAAACGCGGCCTGAACGACAAGGAAACCGCGATTTCCGACGATATCCGCGTTTCGGAAGTGCGCAAGCTGAGCAGTTTCCTGCACCTGAGCGCGGCCGAGGGCGGGCGGCGCGTGGTGATTGTCGATGCCGCCGACGATCTGGGCCCGGCCGGGGCGAATGCGTTGCTGAAACTGCTCGAAGAGCCGCCGCCGCGGGTGACCTTCGTGCTGGTCACGCATCAGCCGGCGCGGCTTTTGCCCACCATCCGCTCGCGCTGCCGCGAGTTGCGGCTGGCCAGCCTTGGCCCCGAAGACCTGGCACTGGCGCTGGCCGATACCGGAGCCGATACTGGAGCCGATACTGGGGCCGATACTGGGGCAGACGGCGGGGCCGAGGGCGGGGCAGATCGGCCCGAGCCCGGCCTTGATACGCTGGCGCTTTCGGCGCTGGCCTCGGGCTCGGTGGGGGCGGCGATCCGGTTGCTCAACCTTGACGGGCTGGAAAATTACCGCGCTCTGGTTTCGCTGATGGAAGGGCTACCACGGCTTGACCGGCAAAAGGCCTGGACCTTGGCCGATACGGTCGCCGGGCGCCAGAACGAGCCGCGCTTTGATCTGCTGCTGGGGCTGATGGACCTGTTTCTGGCCCGGCTGGCCCGTGCCGGGCTGTCCGGCCCGCCCCAGCCGGAGGCCGCCCCCGGCGAGGCGGCACTTTTGGCGCGGCTTTCGCCCGATGGCGCGGCGGCGCTGAAATGGGCGGCCTTGCATCAGGACCTGGGCGCCAGGGCACGCCACGGCAAGGCGGTCAACCTTGACCCCGCCGCGCTGGTCATGGATATGGTTCTGGCAATCACTGCGGCC
Source organism: uncultured Rhodobacter sp. (assembly GCA_964590825.1). Classification (GTDB taxonomy): domain Bacteria; phylum Pseudomonadota; class Alphaproteobacteria; order Rhodobacterales; family Rhodobacteraceae; genus Rhodobacter. The sequence continues at coordinate 1,881 of CAZPWV010000318.1, forward strand.
GCGTGACGGCCCGAAAGGAAGCGCCGTGACCGAGCCTGTGCCCCAGATCACCGACAGCCACTGCCATCTCGACTTTCCCGATTTCGATGGCGAGCACGCCGAGGTGGTGGCCCGTGCCCATGCCGCGGGCGTCAGCCGCATGGTCACCATCTGCACCCGCCGCGAGGCGCTGGCCACCGTGCGCGCCATTGCCGAGCGTTTCGAGGGCGTGTTCTGGGCGGCGGGAATTCACCCGATGCGCGCCCATGAAGAACCGCTGGTCTCGGTGGCGGAACTGGTGGCGCGGCATGAGCGGGCGACACGGGACTACCTCGAAT
>CAZPWV010000319.1:0-626 GCA_964590825.1 uncultured Rhodobacter sp.
ATCATGTTCTATTCCGACCACGGAAAGTTCTTTGACGGCGACATTCACGACAGCACCGCGGGGCTGCACAAATGGAGCCAGGAGCAAAGCCAGAAGCTGATCGAGGCGAATGTGAAGGGGCATAAAAGCTACGCCTTCACCTGCGTGCGCAACCCCTATGCGCGGATCCTGAGTTCGTTCTTCGACAAGATCGCCGGCATTCAAAGGAACGGCAAACGCTACCGCGGCAACCTTGTGCCGCAACTGATCCAGAAATACGGCATCGAGGTGGGCAGCCCCGAGGACAATTTCGAATTCGATCAGGTGAAGTCGTTCCGCCGCTTCCTGCTGTTTGCGCGCGACACCATCCGCTGGCGCCGCCCGATGGAGCCGGACATTCACTGGTCGGCGATGTCGGGGCACATCTCCACCTTCATCGTGAACGGCGGGCAATACGACCACATCTTCTTCACCGAAAAGTTCAACGAGGGGATGCAGGTCGTTCTGAACAACATCAAGACCAAGAAGAAGGTCGATCTGAAGAAGATACCGAAGTTCAACGAGAGCGAGGGCCACGGGCCGAAACGGGCGCATCCGGTGAGCGACTATTTCGACGACCTGTCGCGGCATCTGGTCTGGGAAATCTA
>CAZPWV010000319.1:636-1618 GCA_964590825.1 uncultured Rhodobacter sp.
GAAGGATTTCCAGCTGTTCAAATACGATTTCGACAACCCCGACAACAAGATGCCTCTGGGCGAGGTGGACCTGGCAGAGGTGCACGCCAAGCTGGGCGACTGACGGCAAGACGGCTGGGCGCGAGGGGGGGCGCCGCCCCCCGGCCTTGCGGCCTCCCCCCGAGGTATTTTTGGCAAGACGAATGCCGGGTTCAGCCCGCGGGGTTCTCAGCCTGCGGCGCGGGGTTCTCAGCCTGCGGTGGGGCTTGCCACAAACATCACCTGCCCGCGTGGCAAGAGCCGGTCTTGCCGCTCAAGCGCCCAGCCGGTTGCCGCAGCAAGGTCTTGCAGGGCCGGTTCACTGACGTGGTAGGGCGGCCGGGCGGGATGGGTGACCACGCCATCGGCCTGGCGAAAGGGGGCGTTCATCGCCGCTTCGGGCGCCAGAAACACGGTAAAAAGGAACCGCTCCAGCCGGGAAAAGCGGTGCAGCCGTTCCAGCGCCCCGGCCCAGAACGCCATCGGCAGATGCGGAAAGACCGCGAAAGCGATGGCGTGGGTGATCGTCTCGGGCAGGCCGGCAAAGCCGAAATCGGGATCTTCGAGCAGATGCGACGGGTCCAGCCGGCCGGGGTCGTCCAGCTCGGCCCGGTGCCCCGCCAGCATCAGCGCACGCGCCGCATCGGTGGCCCAGTAATGCCCCGGATCAAGATAGGGCACCGCCTTGCAGCCCAGCCGCAAGGCCCCCGCGCCAATATCAAGCAGGTGGTGATGGGGCAGCAGCCCGACAGCGCGCAGCGCAGCCATCTGCACCCGGCCGGTTTCTTCCCAGCGCCCGCCCACGATGGCGCGGTGCCGCCCCTCGGCAAGCGCCTTGGTGTAGAAACCGGGGGCAAGATAGGGCGACAAGGGGGGCATGGCCGCGCTCAGATCAGCCCCTTGCCCCGGAACAATTCCTTGATGTCGGTTTCGGGGCGGGCACCATAGTGGCTGATGACCTCGG
>CAZPWV010000319.1:1628-2170 GCA_964590825.1 uncultured Rhodobacter sp.
GCGGGCAACTTCTCGGCCCAGCTGATGGAGGAAACGCAGCCCATGGCGCCCGCCACCTTCAGGCTTTGGCCGGTGGCATAGCCGTAAAGGAAGCCGGCGGCGAACTGGTCGCCCGCGCCGGTGGCATCGACCGGCACCACGCGATGCACCGGCACCTCCACCCGCTCGGCGCCACGCAGCAGCACCACATCGGCCCCCGAGCGCGTGCAGACCACCAGCCCGCATTCGGACGCGGCCTGTTTCAGCGCCGATTCGAGATCGGTCTGATAGAGCGAGGCCCATTCGTGTTCGTTGCCGATCACATAATCCATCTCGTCCTTGACCAGCCGGCGGAAGCTGTCGCGGTGGCGATCCACGCAGAACGGGTCCGAAAGCGCGATACCGGCCTTGCCGCCGCCCCGGTGGCAGCCCTGCGCGGCCTTGAGGAACCCGGCCTTGCCGTGATCCTTGTCGAACAGGTAGCCTTCCAGAAACAGGATCTCGCAGTTTTCCACCACCGCAAGCGGCACGTCCTCGGTGGAGAGATCGGCGGAAATGCCCAG
>CAZPWV010000320.1:0-2166 GCA_964590825.1 uncultured Rhodobacter sp.
TTCTTGTCCGGATCAAGAAAGCTGTCACGCGCGGCGGCCGGCCATTGCGCCACGAACATCACGATCAGCGCCGCCACCAGAAAGGTGAACAGCCGCGGTTCGGCGCGCCGCCGCGCCAGATGGGCCCGCAGCACCTGCCGGGGGCTGCGGTAGCTGCGCACAATGTCATCGACCGCCGCCATCGTGCCCCCTCAGCCCCGATGCCGCGCCAGCCAGGCCTCGAGCCGCGCGACGATTTCGGTCTTCAGCCCCTCGTCCTCGATCTCGTCGATCGCATCGGCCAGAAAACTCAGCACCAGCAGCCCCTGTGCCTCGTCCTGCGGCACCCCGCGCGAGCGCAGATAGAACAGCGCGGTCTCGTCGATGGCGCCGGTGGTCGAGCCATGCGAGCATTTCACATCGTCGGCATAGATCTCCAGCTCGGGCTTGGCCAGGAACTGGCTGTCGTCATCAAGCAGCAGCGATTGGCTGATCTGGTAGCCATCGGTTTTCTGCGCCCCCGGCTGCACCAGAATCTTGCCCTGGAAAACCCCCACCGCCCCATGTTTGAGCACCTTCTTGAAGACCTGACGGCTTTCGCCGCGCAGCCCGCCATGGGTAACAAAAACGGTGTCGTCATGGGTGAAGGGCGCCGTCTTGCCATCGCCAAGCGCGGCCCCGGCCACATGGGCCACCGCATCATTGCCGGCAATGTCGATCACCGTTTCATTGCGCGTCAACACGCCGTTCACCGTCAGGGTAAAGCTCTTGAACCGCGCCGCCCGGCCCAGACGGGCAAAGACATGGGTCACCGCACAGCGCTCGTGGTCGCGCCCCTGCACCCGGATATGATGAAACCGCGCCGTCTCGGCCAGATCGACCTCGAGCACCTTGTTGAACCGCGCACCGGCCGGCCCGTTTTCCAATAGCGTCAGTTCAGCGCCCGGTTCCAGCCGGATGAAATGATGCAAGATCGGGTCGGAACGCTCTGATTCATGGACATAAATCAGGCTGACGGGTTTGGAGGGCCGGCCCGTCACCCGGATCAGCACCCCATCGCTGGCCAAGGCCGTATTCAGCGCCGCAAAGGGCCGCGCCACCGGGGCCTGCCCCGCCGCCTCCAGCGTGCCATAGAGCGCTTCGGACCAATGCCCCGGCGATGCGCCAACCGCGCCCAGCCGGGTGACCTCGATCCCCTCAAGCGCCAGCGCATCCGAGGCCGACGCATCGAAAACCCCATCGACAAAGACGATGCGCAACCGATCGACGGCATCAAAAACCGGGGCCTCATCCGACGCGTCAAACACCCGCGCCGATGGGCATTGCGCCGCATTCAGCGCCGCCGGATCGGTCCAGCGCCAGTATTCATCACGCCGGCCAGGCAGACCCATCGCCACAAACCGCGCCAAGGCCGCCGCGCGGGGCGCATCCAACCCTGCCGGCACCCCCGCCGGAGCCCGCAGACCGGCAAGGCGCTCCGCCTCCGGCTTTTGCTGTGCCGCCGTCATCACTTGCCCCCCGCCAGACCATGCGCCTTGAGAATGTCGGCATAGCCGTTTTGCTCCACCTCCAGCGCAAGTTCGGGCCCACCCGTCTGGATGATGCGGCCATCGGCCATGATATGCACAACATCCGGTTTGATGTGGTCCAGAAGCCGCTGGTAATGGGTAATCACCAAAAAGCTGCGTTCGGGCGAGCGCAGGGCATTCACCCCATCGGCCACCAGCCGCATCGCATCGACGTCCAGCCCCGAATCCGTCTCATCCAGAATGCACATCTTCGGCTCGAGCATCGCCATCTGCAAAATCTCGTTGCGCTTCTTCTCGCCGCCGGAAAAGCCCACATTGACCGCGCGCTTGAGCATTTCCGCGTCGATCCGCAGCGTCTTTGCCTTTTCCCGCACGATCTTGAGAAATTCCCCCGCCGACAGTTCCTCCTGGCCGCGGGCCTTGCGCTGGGCGTTCAGCGCCGTGCGCAAAAAGGTCATGTTGCCGACGCCGGGAATTTCGACCGGATACTGAAACGCCAGAAACAGCCCCGCCGCAGCGCGGGCCTCGGGCGCCATTTCCAGCAGTTCCGCCCCCTCCAGCAGTGCCGAACCCTCGGTGACGGTATAGCCGTCGCGCCCCGAAAGCACATAGGACAGCGTCGATTTGCCCGACCCGTTCGGCCCCATGATCGCATGGA
>CAZPWV010000321.1:0-323 GCA_964590825.1 uncultured Rhodobacter sp.
TGCGCCACTCGGCGCTGAGCGGCATCGAGGTGCCGGCCGAGCGCGCGGCAAGCCAGATCGACGAATACCCGGTGCTGGCGGCCTGCGCGGCCTGCGCCAGCGGCACCACCATCATGCGCGGCGTGCACGAATTGCGGGTGAAGGAAAGCGACCGGATCGATGCCATGGCGCGCGGCCTCGAGGCCTGCGGGGTGCGGGTGGAGGAAGATGACGACACGCTGATCGTGCACGGGCTTGGAGGGGGGGGGCTGGGCGGCGCCGGCGTGCCGGGGGGGGCAACCGTCGCCACCCATCTCGACCACCGCATTGCCATGAGCTTCCTC
>CAZPWV010000321.1:333-2156 GCA_964590825.1 uncultured Rhodobacter sp.
TCGCCGTCGAACTTCCTGTTCTTCCTCGTGCTCGGGCTGGTCAGCCAAAAGCCGATCTCGGTCGATGACGGATCGCCCATCGCCACCTCTTTCCCGGTGTTCGAAGAGTTGATGCGCGGCCTTGGCGCCGCCATCACGCGCGGCAACTGAATGGGCAGTTGCCTCCGGCGGGGATATTTTTCTCTGTAGAAGCCCGTTTCTATAGAGCTCAAATATCCCCGCCAGAGGCATCCAACGCCAAAGGCAGGAGGGCGGCATGCAGTTCACGGTAGCCATCGACGGGCCGGCAGCGGCGGGCAAGGGCACGATTTCGCGGGCGGTGGCGGCGCGTTTCGGGCTGGCGCATCTGGATACCGGGGCGCTTTACCGGGTGGTGGGCAAGAAGATGCTGGCCGCCAATGCCGGGCTGGCGGAGGCCGTTCGCATTGCCGGAACACTGGCGGCGGAAGATCTTCAGGCCGAGGGGCTGCGCACGGCAGAGGTGGCCGAAGCGGCCTCGCAGGTTGCGGCTCTGCCGGCGGTGCGCGCCGCATTGGCAGAGTTTCAGAAGCGTTTCGCGCGGGCGCCGGGGGGCGCGGTGCTGGATGGGCGCGACATCGGCACGGTGATTTGCCCCGAGGCGGAGGTGAAGCTCTATGTCACCGCCTCGCCCGAGGTGCGGGCGCAGCGGCGTTTTTTGGAACTGACGCAGTCCGGTCAGGCCACAAGCTACGCGCAGGTGCTGGCCGATGTGCAAGAGCGCGACCGGCGGGATATGGAGCGCCTCATTGCCCCCCTGCGCCCCGCCGAGGACGCCCTGCAGATTGATACGTCGGAAATGAGCATCGAAGCGGCGGTGGACGCCGCCTGCGCGGCGGTGGCGGCGCGGTTTCCCGCCTGAGCGCTGCGCTTTGCCGCAAGGGGGCTGCGCGGCAGCGCACATAAGCCGGCGTTGCGCCGCGCTTTTGTGCGCATATCTTTTGCCCATCCGCTTCGGTGAAAGGAACCGCAGATGTTGCTCGACACGCTCAACTGGCGCTATGCCACCAAGAAATTCGATCCCACCCGCAAGGTGCCGGAGGACAAACTGGCCCGGATATTGCAGGCCGCGCAGATGGCGCCCACCTCGTCGGGGTTGCAACCCTTTGAAATAATTGTCATCACCAATGCCGATCTGCGCGCGAAACTCTCGGCCGCCGCCTATGGCCAGAACCAGATCACCGAGGGCTCGCATCTTCTGGTGTTTGCCGCCTGGGACAATTATTCGGACGCCCGCATCGATGCCGTGGTCGACCAGCAAGTGGCGGAGCGGGGAATGCCGCGCGAGGCGGTTTCGGGCTATTACGACACGCTCAAGGGCATGTATCTGCCGCGCCCGGCCGAGGTGAATTTTGAACACGCCGCGCGGCAGGCCTATATCGCCTTTGGCCTCGCGCTGGCGCAGGCCGCCGAGGAAGAGGTGGACGCCACGCCGATGGAAGGGTTCGACCCGGCGCAGGTCGATGACATTCTGGGCCTGCGGGCGCGCGGGCTGCGCTCGGTCACGCTGATGCCTCTGGGCTACCGCGATGCCTCGGGCGACTGGCTGGCGCCCTTGAAGAAAGTGCGCAAGCCGCTGAGCGAACTGGTGAGCCGGATCGACTGAGGCCGGCTTTGGCCCGGAAAACCCTTGCCCCGAAGGCGATTCCCGCCTAAGAGGGCCGCGACCCAAGGGGGGCAGGCGCGGGCTTGCCCCCCAAGGGTTTTGCAACGAAAGACCGGCGGAGCCAACCGCATGGCCAGAAAACCATGAAAAGGACACTCAGACGCATGTGCGCTAAAGCAACCATGGAAGAATTCGAAGC
>CAZPWV010000322.1:0-2137 GCA_964590825.1 uncultured Rhodobacter sp.
GCCCCCCCCTTCCCTCCCGTGCCCTTACGTCACCGGCAATGCGCGTTCGACCAGCCGGGCAAAAAAGCTTGCACCAATTGGCGCGGCTTCGTCGTTGAAATCAAAAGCCGGGTGGTGCAGCCCCGCCCCCGGCCCGGTGCCCATGAACAGATAGGCCCCCGGCCGCGCCTGCAACATGTAAGAGAAATCTTCCGCCCCCATTTCGCGCCCGGCATCGCCGTTCACCGCGCCGGGGCCGGAGATTTCCCGCGCCACCTCGGCGGCGAAACGGGCCTTTTCGGCGTGGTTCACCGTGGGCGGATAGCCCTTTTCGTAGTTGACCGCGACCTCAACGCCAAAGGCCGCCGCCGTGCCCTGCACGATCTCGTGAAACCGCCGCTCCACCATCGCCCGCACCTCGGGCGTGAAAGAGCGGATCGTGGCGCAGAACCAGCCACTTTCGGGAATGATGTTGTTGGCGGTGCCGACATGGATCTGGGTGACCGAGACCACCAGTTCATCCATGGCAAAAAGATTGCGCGACACAATGGTTTGCAGCGCCCCCACCATGGCCGCGATGGCCGGGACCGGGTCGATGCAGTCATGCGGCGTGGCGCCATGCCCGCCCTTGCCCGTCACCGTCACCCAGGCGGTATCGACCGCCGCCATCAGCGGGCCTTCGGTGGTGTGAAAATGGCCAAAGGGCAGGTTCGGCGCATTGTGAATGCCGTAAACCTCTGAAATGGCGAAACGCTCCATCACGCCTTCCTGCACCATCACCTCGCCGCCGCCGCCGTCTTCCTCGGCGGGCTGGAACAAAAGCGCCACGGTGCCGGCGAAATTACGCGTTTCCGTCAGATATTTGGCCGCGCCCAGCAGCATGGTGGTGTGGCCGTCATGGCCGCAGGCATGCATCTTGCCGTCGTGTTCCGAGGCATAGGCGGCGCCGGTGATCTCGTCGATGGGCAGCGCATCCATATCGGCGCGCAGGCCAATGCAGGGGCCGTCCTGCCGCCCCCGGATCAGCGCCACGATGCCCGATTGCGCAATGCCCTGATGAATTTCATCCACGCCGATCTCGCGCAGCCGCTCGGCCACGAAACCGGCGGTCAGCGGCAGATCGAATTTCAGCTCCGGGTGACGGTGCAACCACTGCCGCCACTCTTTCATTTCGGGGGCAAGGGCGGCGATGCGATTGAGAACAGGCATGATGGACTCGGGCGTTGGGAACGGGATAGTGACCTAGATGGCCCTGATGCGGGAAAGAGGCAATGGCGAAACCAACCGATCCGATGCTGTTCGATGCCAGCGGCGATGCCGGGGCGCAGTTTTTGCGGCTGGCCGCGATCATGCAATGTCTGCGCGACCCGGACCATGGCTGCCCCTGGGATATTGCACAGGATTTCGCCTCGATTGCCCCCTATACGATTGAAGAAGCCCATGAGGTGGCCGATGCCATTGCGCGGGGCGCCTGGGGCGAATTGGAGGGCGAGTTGGGCGATCTTGCGCTGCAAGTGGTCTATCATGCGCAGATGGCGGCCGAGGCCGGGCATTTCGATCTGACGGCGGTGCTGCGGGCGATCAATGCCAAGATGATTGCCCGCCATCCGCATGTGTTCGGCCCTGAGAGCCGTCTCAAGAGTGCCGCGCAACAGACGGAAGATTGGGAGAAAATCAAATCCGCCGAGCGTGCGGCCAAGGCCGAGCACGGGGTGCTGGCGGGGGTGGCGCTGGGGCTTCCCGCGCTGAGCCGGGCGCTGAAGCTGCAAAACCGCGCCGCAAGGGTGGGGTTTGACTGGCCCTCGACGGCGGAGGTGCTCGAAAAGATCGTCGAAGAGGCGCAAGAGCTGGAGGAGGCCCGCACCCGCCTTGGCCCTGCGGAACTGGCCGAGGAATATGGCGATCTGCTTTTTGTCATGGTCAATCTGGGCCGGCATCTGGGGCTGGACCCGGAGGCCTGCCTGCGCGCTTCCAATGTAAAATTTACTCGTCGTTTCAATTATATAGAAGACGAACTTGAGAAAATCGGCAAGCGCCCGCAAGACAGTGACCTGGCCGAGATGGACGCGCTTTGGAACGCCGCCAAGGCGCAGGGCATCAAATAGGTTCAGAACAGCGCCTTTCGCAGCATGTTCAGCGCCACCAGCATGAGGAAGCC
>CAZPWV010000323.1:0-2136 GCA_964590825.1 uncultured Rhodobacter sp.
TGGTCGGGTTGGTGACCGCCTGACGCTTGGCGGGCTGGCCCACAAGACGTTCGCTGTCGGTATAGGCGACGATCGAGGGCGTGGTGCGTGCCCCTTCCGAATTCTCGATCACACGGGGTTGCGAACCATCCATGATGGCAACGCAGGAGTTGGTCGTCCCGAGGTCGATCCCGATTACTTTGGCCATGTTGATACCTCTTCTTCCGGCGATAGGCGGGGCAGGTCCCATCAGGCCCCCGTCCCCGATCCCAAGGTTGCAAGTCGGCCCGGTGCAGATGTCCTGCTCCGGCTTCCCGGCGTATATAAGGAGGGGGGCAAGGCCCTGCAAGAACCCTCTCCGGCGGAAGATGACAACAAATGACGGAAATCACGCCCCCGGCACCTGTCTGACCCGGTCGGGCAAGGTTCGGGCAAGGTTCGGGCCGGGCAAAAGGACATGAACAGGCAGCCCGCAAGAGGCATGGCCCTTCTCTGGCCGCAAGGTGCCTGGGTCGGCGCGGCCCCGAGCCGGCCTATACCGAGCCGCGCGGCAGGGGGGTCGTGCCGTCCTTGTAGGCCTGCCAATCCGCGATATGGGGGTAGTATTTCTTGCGCCATGCCTGCACGCGCGGGTTCATCCGGCGGCGCCAGAGCGGCGGCACCAGCGCCACGGCACACATGATCGGATAGCCAAAGGGCAGTTGCGGCGCCTCTTCGGCGGAATAGGTCTGCAACAGCGGAAAGCGGCGCTCGGGTTTGTAATGGTGATCCGAATGGCGTTGCAGGTTGATGAGAAGCCAGTTCGAGGCGGTGTGATCGGCGTTCCAGCTATGGCGCGGCAAGACATGCTCATAGCGCCCCTCGCCCTTGTATTCACGCGTCAGCCCGTAGTGTTCGACGTAATTGGTCAGTTCAAGCTGCCAGACGGCGAAAAACGCCTGCAGCGCGAAAAGCCCAACCCCCGCCCAGCCGCCCAGGGCAAAGGCCAGCGCCAGCATCGCCAGTTGCAGCACCGCGTAACGCCAGAACGGGTTCGAGCGGTGCCAGCGGCTGCGTCCGGCGCGTTCAAGCATCAAGGCCTCGGCTTTCCAGGCGCTTTGCGGGCATTCGAACAGAACCCGCCAGAAGAACCGGTGAAACCCCTCGTTATACCGCGCCGTCACCGCATCGCGCGGGGTGCCCACCCACAGATGATGCACCAGCAGATGCTCGGTGCGGAAATGCGAATAGAGAACCGTTGCAAGCAGCAGATCCCCCAAAAGCCGCTCCAGCCGGTTTTTCTGGTGAAACAGCTCGTGGCTGTAAACGATGCCGATGGTGCCCGAGATCACCCCCATGCCGAAGAAGATCCAGAAAATATCCCAGCCGCGCAGGTGGTTGGTATGGGTCACCCACCAGATCATGCCGAAAATCGCCACGAACTGAACCGGAAACCAGATCAGGGTGATGAATCGATACCAGAACAGGTCTGCCTCGGGGGTTTCGACATCGAGCTGATCCTCGTTGCGGCCCAGAATCTGGTCGAGGACGGAAACCGACCACCAGGCATAGGTGGGCAAGAGCAGAACCGACCAGCCGCCATACCAGGCCTCGATGGCGGCCAGCGGCAGGGTGCCCAGCGAAACCCAGAACGGCAGGGCGCGGCGGGCGCGGCGGATTTCTTCGCGGCTGGACATGCGGGGCTCCTCGTCAATGACGCCGCCATGATAGCGCAGACAATTTCCGCGGCATCAATCCTGATGCGGGCCGGGATGCGACGAAAGCGCACCCTCGGCGGCATTCCAGACCTTGCGCATGAGCGTGGGCAGGGCAGCGGGCGAAAAGGCCGCCCGCGGGGTAAAGCCCGGCCCCTCGCACCGCGCCACCATCACCCGCAGGCTCAGGTGAAAATGGGTAAAGCTGTGGCGCACGATCACGGGGGCCTCGACCCAATTGGCCGCAAAGGGCGGGGCAAAGGCGGGGGCATCGCCCCAGGCCGAGCCCGGAAAGCCAAGCATCCCGCCCAAAAGCCCCTTTTCCGGGCGCCGTTCCAGCAGCACGTCGCCCCGATCATTGACCGCGACAAAGGCAAAGCCCTGCCGCACGGGTTTTTCCGGCTTCGGCAGCCTGCGCGGCAGATCCGCCGCGCCGCCTGTTTCATCGCCCTCCACCGTTGCG
>CAZPWV010000324.1:0-2124 GCA_964590825.1 uncultured Rhodobacter sp.
TACCCTGCTTGGCGCCATCGAATCGCTTTTGTCGGCGATGGTGGCCGATGGCATGTCGGGCACCATGCACCGCTCGAACCAGGAGCTGGTGGCGCAGGGCGTCGCCAATATGGGGGCGGCGCTGTTTGGCGGCTTTTGCGTGACCGGCACCATCGCCCGCACCGCCACAAATGTGCGGGCCGGCGCCCATGGCCCGGCGGCGGGAATGTTTCATGCGGCTTTCGTGCTGCTGTTCATGCTGGTGGCGGCACCGCTGGCGGGGTTCATTCCGCTGGCGGCTCTGGCGGGGCTTTTGGGCATCGTTGCCTGGAACATGATCGAAAAACACGAGATGGCGGCGCTGATCCGGTCGTCACGCGGGGATGCGCTGGTGCTGATCGTCACCTTCCTCGTCGTGGTGTTCCGCGATCTGGCCGAGGGGATCGTGCTGGGCTTTGCGCTGGGGGGGCTGGTGTTCATCCGCCACATGGCCGAGATGACCCTGCTGCACGAGGGCGCCCCGCACAAGGACGAGAGCGACAGCCACCGCGCCGATGTGGTGACCTATCATCTGCGCGGCGCGGTGTTCTTTGGCGCGGTGGCGCGGCTGGGGTCGCTGCTTGACCGCATCGCCCAGCATCCGCGCGCGGTCTTGCTCGAAGTGTCGCAGGTCGGCTTTGTTGACAGCACCGGGGCGCGGATGATCTTGCAACTGGCGCAGACGCTGGAGCGCAAGGGCGGGCGGCTTTTCGTGGTCGGCGCCCCCGCGCCGCTGCAACAGGCGATGCGGGCGCAGGGTCTGGCCGAACCGGCGCTGCGCTACCTGCCCGACAGCGCCGCGGCGCTGAGGGCGCTCGACGCCGGCTGAGTGGACGAATCGCCGCACCCCCGCCGCCCCGCTTTTGGCCCTGCGCCGCGGGCCGCGCCCTTGCCCGACCCCCGCGCCCGCCGCGGGGGTTTTTTGCTGGCGGCAAAACGCTGCGTCACCTCGCGCATCCGTGAAGCGGCAAGGGCTTGAAACAAAATGTCAAATTTCCCTCCGCTTTCACAATATTAACAAACTTATCGAAACATCTGTCAACAACTTTACAAAAAAATTCAATCCTATTGGGGGCTTACATAAGATGTGACAAATGGTTTACAATGTCTTTGGGGTAGAGCGTCGCCGGGTCAGTCCGGTGGCAGAAGTCGGCCTTCGCGCCGGATGTTTTCTTGGGAGGATTGGCCATGGCCGCTCAGCAGCAACCCGTCGCCGGATGTGCGCGAGGTTCCGCCGGGGTTTGAAAATGCGCATGTGAATGGGCAGAAATACCTCGAAATGTATCGGGAGTCGGTTGAAAACCCCGATGCCTTCTGGGGCCGTGAGGGCAAGCGCCTCGAGTGGATGACCCCCTACACCAAGGTCAAGAACACCGATTTCACCTTTGGCAAGGTCTCGATCAAATGGTTCGAAGATGGCGTGCTGAACGCCTCGGTGAACTGCATCGACCGCCACCTGAAAGACCGCGCGCTGCAAACCGCGATCATCTTCGAACCCGATGACGCCAACGAACCGGCCCAGCACATCACCTATCGGGAACTCTCCGAAAAGGTGAACCGCATGGCCAACGTGCTGCTGAGCCAGGGCATCATGCGCGGCGACCGGGTGGTGATCTATCTGCCGATGATCCCTGAGGCTGCCTATGCGATGCTGGCCTGTGCCCGCATCGGGGCGATCCATTCCATCGTCTTTGCCGGCTTCTCGCCCGATGCGCTGGCCAACCGGATCAACGATTCGGGCGCGAAACTTGTCATCACCGCCGACAGTGCGCCGCGCGGTGGCCGGCGCACGCCGCTCAAGGCCAATACCGATGCCGCGCTTCTGCACTGCTCCGACAAGGTGCGCTGCCTTGTGGTCAAGCGCACCGGCGACCAGATCTCCTGGGTGCAGGGCCGCGATGTGGACCTGCTTTACCTGATGGAGCACGTCAGCCCCGAATGCCCGCCGCGGCCGATGAACGCCGAAGACCCGCTGTTCATCCTTTACACCTCGGGTTCGACCGGCAAGCCCAAGGGCGTGGTGCATAGCACCGGCGGCTATCTGGTTTACGCCTCGATGACGCATCAGATGACCTTCGACTACAAGGATGGCGATGTGTTCTGGTG
>CAZPWV010000325.1:0-358 GCA_964590825.1 uncultured Rhodobacter sp.
ACCTCGAAATGCGCCTCGATCCCCTCGCGGGCTTCGGCCCGCATGATCTCGGCCACGCCAATCCAATGCTGGTATTCCTCGGGCGGAATGATCGACAAGATGGTCACGCCCCCGCCCGTATGCGCCGCGCGCATGGCCGCGTAGCGCATGGCATTGAGACATTCGCGGGTGTCGTCGAGCACCACCAGAAACTTGCGCATCTTCTCCTCCGGGATCGCTGCGATGATTGCGCGCCGATCCGGTTTTGGCAACCGGGGGCTTCAAAGCGGGCTGGAAGCCGCCCAGTCCCAATAGATTTCCCTGATCTGCCGGGTCACCGGGCCATGCGCATAGCTGACATCGTCAAAGGCGGTCACCG
>CAZPWV010000325.1:368-2110 GCA_964590825.1 uncultured Rhodobacter sp.
TGACCTTGGCGAAATTGCCCGACAAGAACACCTCGTCGGCGCGGCGGACATCGTCGAGCGTCAGCACACATTCCACCGCATCAATGTCCGCCGCCCGCAGGTTGGCCAGATGCCGGGCACGGGTGATGCCGGCCAGAAAGGTGCCGTTGGCGATCGGCGTCATCACCACGCCATCTTTCACGATGAACACATTGGCGGTGGCGCTTTCGGCCAGATTGCCCATCGCATCTTGCACCAGCGCATTGCCGAAACCCTTGCGTTTGGCCTCCACCAGCATCCGCGCATTGTTGGGGTAAAGACAGCCCGCCTTGGCATTGCAGACATTGTCCGCCAGCACCGGGCGGCGGAATTGCGTGGTGGTAAGGGTGGTGGTCTTTTCGGCGGGCGGCATTGGCACCTCTTCCAGACAGAGCGCGAAAGCCGAAGAATTTTCCAGCGGCGCAATGCCCAGATCCGAACCGTCGATGGCCCAATACATCGGGCGAATGTAAACGGCGGCCCCTTTGGCGTAGCGTTTCAGCCCCTCGCGGGCGATATCCACCATTTCGGCGGCATCGACGGTGGGGGTAATCATCAGCGCTTCGGCCGAGCGGTTGACGCGGGCGCAATGCGCCGCAAGATCGGGCACGAGACCGTCAAACAGCCGCGCCCCGTCGAACACCGAAGAGCCCTGCCAGATGCCATGATCGGCGGCCCGCATCACGGCCACATCGCCGTCGTGCCAGCTGCCGTTGAACCAGGTGCGGATATTGGTGCCGAATGCCATGTCTGTCTCCCTTTTGGGGGCTGATGCTAACCACCACCCTCCGCAAAGGTCCAGAGTGCCGATTGTATCGGTGTCAAGCGCTCAGAAATCGTCCACCGTATTGGCCAGCCCCAGCGTCGCGCCGAACAGGCCCAGAATGGTGCGGGTGTTCACCACCGGGCTTTCCGTGGCCAGAACAAGGTCATCGGGCTCGATCGCAAAATTCTGCGCCGAGAACAGCCCGTCGGCATTGGTCAGGTCCATCGAGAACACCACACGGCCATGGCGCGGCCCGCCCAGCCCATCGGCACGCACCGCCGCCGCCGGATATTCCCGCAAGATCAGCACCCCCTTGGGGTCGGCGCGGCTGTCGTTTATGCCCCCGGCAAGGGTCACCGCCTCGAGCGCGTTCACCCGGTCTTTCGGAAAGGCGATGATCTGTTCCTTGCCCGAGGCCCCCAGCGCCAGAAAACTGCGCCGGTCGGCCTCGACCACCAGCTTGTCGCCCGGCCGCAGCCCGGCATCCAGCGCCGGATCGTCCAGCCCCCGGCGCATCGAGATTTCGTAAACCTTGCCGCCGCGTTGCAGCCGCAATTGCGGGTTCTCGATCCCCTCGCGCACGCCGCCCCCTTCCGAGATCAGCCCCAGCACGGTCAGCGAACGATCCACCAGCGGCACATTGCCGGGCCGTGCCACGCCGCTGACCACCGAGACCGAATTTGATTTGCCGGGGGTGGCATCGAGCTGCACCTGCACCTCGGGGATCAGCTTGGTGACCTCGTCCTGCACCTTCTGGCGCGCGGCATCGGGGCTGAGGCCCGACACTTTCACCGCCCCGACATAGGGCACGAAAATTTCGCCCGAGGGAGAAACGGTGGTGGCCGAAATCTGCGCCGAAGGCGTTCCGGGGTTGGTCAATAGCTTGTTCTCGCCGCTTTCCCAGACCGCAAGCTGCACCGAATCGCCCGCTGCAAGGATCTGCCCCGCGCCGCCGGCG
>CAZPWV010000326.1:0-2109 GCA_964590825.1 uncultured Rhodobacter sp.
CGATTTCGGCGCCATCCTGGCCGCGCTCGACGCCGCCTGAGCCGACCGGGGGCTTCGCGCCCCCGGACCCCCGCGGGATATTTTGCACTTTGGAAACGGCAGGGTTGGCCCCGGCAGGGCCGGCCCAGGCCCCGCGTTGCCGGGGGAAATCTTCGGGGCGGCGGGCCGTTTGGTCTGCGAAGGTGGCCCATCGCGGCGGGCGGCGACCCCGCCACTCTCAGAGCGGCAACAGCGTGGTTGATTTGATCTCTTCCATGCTCAAGAGCGCGGTGACGTTGTAGATTTTCACCTCGGAAATCAGCGCCTGATAGAACTGGTCATAGGCGCGGGCGTTTTTGACCCGGACCTTCAGGATATAGTCGATCTCGCCCGCCAGCCGATGCGCTTCGAGCACCTCGGGGCGGGCGCGCAGCGTGGCCAGAAACTTGCGCTGCCACTCGGCCTCGTGTTCCGAGGTGCGGATCAGCACGAAAAAGCACGCCTCCAGCCCCAGCGCCTCGGCATCGAGCAGCACGGTCTGGCGCCCGATCACCCCCAGATCCTTCATCTTGCGAATCCGGTTCCAGACCGGGGTCTTGGACGAGCCGACCTGACGCGCGATCTCGTCGAGCGACTGGCTGGCGTCTTGCTGCAGTTGGGACAGGATCTTGCGATCCATTTCGTCGAGCCGGACAGCCATTCGCCAAACCTCCCCAATACCGGAACAGCACGATTGCCGGGGGCAGAATAGAAAACAATGTTCCTTATTCGCAAGGGGGAATGGCGCAGTATGGGGAAATTTTCCTATATTGGCGCCAAAGGAGAGCGAAATGACCCATCCGCCTGCCCCCGAATTGCCGACCCCCGATCTGCCGCCCTCCCGCCCGGTGGCGCCCGGACATGTGACCCTGGCCGGGGCCGGGCCGGGATCGGTCGATCATCTGACGCTGGCGGTGCTGCGGGCGTTGCAGGGCGCCGATGTGGTGCTGCATGACCGGCTGGTCAGTGCCGAGGTGCTGGCCTTGGCGCATCCGCAGGCCTTGCGGATCGAGACCGGCAAAGAGGGGTTTGGCCCCTCTGTGGCGCAGGCGGAGATTACCGCGCTGATCCTGGGCTTTGCCCGCGCGGGGCGCCAGGTGCTGCGGCTGAAATCGGGTGATCCGGCGGTTTTCGGGCGGCTGGGCGAGGAATTGCAGGCGATCGAGGCGGCCGGGATCGGCTATACCGTCCTGCCCGGCATCACCGCGGCTTCGGCGGCGGCGGCGGCGCTGGGGCAAAGCCTGACCGAGCGCGGCCGCAACAGCACCTTGCGGTTGCTGACCGGGCAGGATGCGCAGGGGCAGGCCGAGGCCGACTGGCCGGCGCTGGCGCGGCCCGGCGCGGTGGCGGCGATCTACATGGGCAAGGCGGCGGCGCGGTTCTTTCAGGGCAGGTTGCTGATGCATGGGGCGGCGCCTGCCACGCCGGTCACACTGGTCGAAAACGCCTCGCGCGGGGATCAGCGGATCGTGGCGGCCACGCTGGCCGATCTGCCGCAGGCGGCGGCGCGGCTGGCGGGCCCGACGGTGATGCTGCTGGGGCTGGCCCCGCGCGGCATGGCGCGCCAGGCCGAGGCACGGGCATGAGCGGGCGGGGGTTTGCCAGTTGCGTGGTGACCGCCACCGACCTGCGCGGCGGGCATGTGGTCTGGCGCGATGCGGCGGGGGGCTGGTCGGCCGATCTGGCACAGGCCGAGCTTCTGGCAAGCGCCGCCGAGGCCGAGGCCCGGCTGCAACTGGCGCTTGGTCAAACCGCTGTCGTGATCGGGGTGTATCTGGCCGAGATGCGGGCCGGGCCGCAGGGTCCGGAACCGGTGCATTTCCGCGAGGCGTTCCGCGCCCGCGGCCCCTCGATCCGCCCGACAAAGGCCCGCGCCGAGGCGCAGCCTTTGCCACGGGCGCCCAGCTGAAGGAGCATGCCGATGTATCGCTATGCCGATTTTGACGCGGCGTTCGTGCGCCAGCGCGCGGCGCAGTTCCGCGCCCAGGTGGCGCGGCGCCTGGACGGGAGCCTGACCGAAGAGGAATTCCGCCCATTGCGGCTGATGAACGGGCTCTATTCGCAGTTGCACGCCTATATGCTGCGGGTGGC
>CAZPWV010000327.1:0-2100 GCA_964590825.1 uncultured Rhodobacter sp.
GATCAGCTTTTTCTTGATGAAATCCCAGATGATCCGGGTCATTTCATCGCCGTCCATCTCGACGATGGGGTTTGCTACCTTGATCTTGGTCATGGGGGCCTCGTGTATGGGTGACTCGCTGGCGGTCTTTTAGCGGGTTTTGGCGGGGTTGGCTAGCCTTGTATGCGGTTGTATACCGAATTTACGCACCCGTCTTGCGCCTCTTGCGCCAGACCTCGGCCAGCGCCGCCAGCATCACCGCCAGACCCGCGGCGACAAGCGCGATGAAGGGCGAGAGCAAGAGGGTCATCTGCACACCCTTGCGGTCGCAATCATGCGCCGTGGCGGGAGGCAGCATCAGGGCGGCAAAGACCGCAACGAGGCCCAGAACCGCGATGGCAAAGGCAAACCGCGTTGCACGCCGCCGCGCGAGGCCGATCGGCAGCGCAAGCAGGAACGGCGGCATCCAGACAAGCGCGATGAGAATCAGTTGCGCGCCGAAGCCCGGACCCGCGTGCCGGATGTTGCGCGCGGTGTCGGCCATATGGCTGGCAAAGAGGCGCAGCACCTCTGTCGCGGGGCGTTCGGCAAGCCGGGGCGGGCCAAGCGCGCTGCCGTCGGAATGGGCAAGGCAGGCGGTCCAATCCTGCGCGGCCAAACCCGCAAGACCGTCAAGGATCGCCCCCGCCAACAGCGCGACAAGCGCCGCCAGCATCACCGCTCGCGCTGTGCGAACCATGGTCGGATCCTCTCGCGCACCCAGTCCCAAACGCCAGGCAGACCACGCGCCACCTTGGTGCCCACACGGCTTTCCAACTGCTCCCAGGTGACGGAATATTCGTTCCAGGAGCCGCCCCCCGACAGGTGGTTGAGCAGCACCGGCTGCACCCGGTCGAGCGATTTGGCATAGAGGGCGGTGGCGCTTTCGGCGGTTTCGAATTCGTTCCAGATTTCCTGAAGATCGTCAGCCAAATCATTGGGAAGAATGCCGAAAATGCGTTTGGCGGCGGCGCTTTCGGCGGCCTGTATCGCGGCCGATCCATGCGCCGTGCCGCCCTCCGCGTGGATTGGAACATCGCCCACGTCGATCTCGACCAGATCATGGATGAGCAGCATCTTCACCGCCCGCAGCGCATCGACCCCCGGCGCCGCCTGATCGGCCAGGACAAGGGCGTAAAGCGCAAGCGTCCAGCTGTGTTCGGCCGAATTCTCGCGGCGGGCGTTGTTTTCCAAAGGCGTGGCGCGATAGACCGATTTGAGCTTTTCGGCCTCGAGCAGAAAGGCAATTTGTCGCGCCAGCCGTTCGCTCATGCCCTCAGCGCCTTGAGCCGCATCTCGAAAAAGTCGCGGCCGCGCTGCTCGGCCATATGCAGCCGGCAGGCGGTCATGAAAGCCTCCTGCAACGAGGGCGAGGAGGTGCCGATGTAATTGCCCACCTCCATGAAGAGCCGCTCGCCCTTTTCGCCCAGTTCGCGTTGCGCCGCCATCACATCGGCCGCCAGCGCCTCGGCCAGTTGCTCCAGCAGCGCCATCTAGCGCGAACCCTCGGTGAGGCGCCGTTTCACATAGCCCTGCACCGTGTCGATCATCGGCTTCATATGGGCCGCGTCATCCTTGAAGAAATGGTCCGCGCCCTCGATTTCCTGATGGGTGATGGTGATGCCGCGCTGTTCGCGCAGCTTGCCCACCAGGCTGTGGGTATCCTTGGGCGGCGCCACCCGGTCGGCGGTGCCGTTGATGATGAGCCCCGACGAGGGGCAGGGCGCGAGAAAGGAGAAATCATAGATATTGGCGGGCGGCGCCACCGAGATGAAGCCGGTGATCTCGGGGCGGCGCATCAGAAGCTGCATCCCGATCCAGGCGCCAAAGGAAAACCCCGCCACCCAGCAATGCTTCGAATTCGGGTTCATCGCCTGCAGATAGTCAAGCGCCGAGGCGGCATCGGACAATTCGCCAATGCCCTGATCGTATTCGCCCTGGCTGCGGCCGACGCCGCGGAAGTTGAAGCGCAGCACGGTAAAGCCCAGCCGGTGAAAGGCGTAATGCAGGTTGTAAACCACGCGGTTGTTCATCGTGCCGCCAAATTGCGGATCGGGGTGCAGGATGATCGCAATCGGCGCA
>CAZPWV010000328.1:0-2100 GCA_964590825.1 uncultured Rhodobacter sp.
GCGGGCGGCGGCCCTTGGCAAGATGAACGAAGCCTTAAGGCGCCACCACCACCACCGGCACGCGACTTCCTGCCGGGGCTGAAACATCCCCGTGAAGTTCGAGCCGCCGCGCCGCCATCTGCTCGGCCAGCCACAGCACCAGCGTCCCCGCCTCGCGCACCGCACCCTTCGGCCCATCGACCGCATCCAGCACGATTTTCGACGGCGCCCAGACCACCATCTGCCCGTGGCGCATCGCCCAGTCGATTTCGGTGCGCGTCGCCACCACCACACAGCGCGGGTCGCGCGCCGCCAGAACCCAGGCGTTCTGCTCGATCGCCAGCAAATCGATGCGCCGCTGCGTGGGCCTGTGCCCGGTCTCGGGCGGCAGCCCCGCCGGCATCCCCACGGTCAGGATCACCGGCGCCCCCGAAGCCCCGAGCGCATCCAGCCGCGCCGCAAGGCCGGGCGCGGCGATCACCGCATTGGAGAGATAGGCCACCACCGGGTGCAGCGCCTCGGCGCCCTGTTCGTCAAGCGCCCGGACCGGCACCGCCGCCCGCGAACGGACGATTTCCACCCCCAGCGCGCCCGGCCCCCGGTCCAGCTTTTCGATCCGGACGAAAACCCGCATCGCCTGTGGCGCTGCCAAAATCCGCTCGGCCACCCGCTCGGCAAGCGTCTCCAGCAGGTTCAGCCGCTCGGCGGCGAGTTCCGCCGCAATCGCCTCGGTGATGCGGTCATAAGACAGGATCCGGTCCACATCGTCGAGCAGCGGCTGCACCGCCGGGCGCACCTCGACCACCACGTTGAAATTCAGCCGCTGACCATGACCGCGCTCTTGCTGAAACGCACCGATGTCGGCGGTCACGATATGGTCGCGCAGGCTGATCCGGTCCCGCGGATCGGCCGGCGCCGAGGCCAGCGCGCGTTCTTCGGGATGGGCAAAGGCCAGGGAGGTGTCGGAAGTCATGCGGGCCGCCTTTCCGCCCCAGATATAGAAAGGGGGCGGGCCGATGCCCACCCCGAAACGTCACTCGCCGTGGCGCAAGCGACCTCAGTTCGCGGCGGTCTGCACCGGCCGGCGGTAGAAGGTATGCGCACCGATGCGGGCGGTGCGTTCGAACCGCTTCGACCAGCTGGGCCGCACCGCGCGGGTGTGGAAAAACGTGGCGCCATCGGTCAGCAGCCGCGGCGCGCCGTCGAGCATGGCACGGGCGATCTTGGCGGCCTCGGCCCAGGCCGCGCGATCTTGCGCCTTGTCCGAGCGGCCATCGCAGGTCCAGCTGAACTGGCAGCCATTGCGGTTGCCCTCGGTCACCACGGCGCAGACGGTCTGCGGAAACCGCGGATCCTCGACCCGGTTCAGCACGACCTCGGCCACCGCGACCTGGCCATCGACGCCTTCGCCCCGCGCCTCGTGATAAACGGTTTGCGCAAGGCATTGAAATTGCTTGTCGCCCGTGGCTTCGGGCTGGGTTGCCAGCCAGGCGGCGGTGATCGGCTGCGGCTGCGCCTTGCCGGCCCTGGATTTCGGCGGGGTGGTGATTGCGGCAATATGCGCCGCCGGCAGCGCATTCAGCCCAAGCCGTTCCTGGAACAGCACGGCCATCAGCCCCTGTTCGGCGATCTCGGAGGGATCGTTCGACTGGCTTACCGTCACTTCGGCACGCAAGCCTCCGGCGAGGGCAAGGAGGAGGAAGGCTCCCCCCGTCCAGCTTTTCAGCACTGACATGTGTTTCTTTCGATAAGGACAAACGCCCCGGCCAAAGCCGCGACCCGGTGCGCTTAGCCCAGAATCGGGCAAATTGTCCACCAAATGATGACGAACGGACCTTTTCCACCGCAAAAGCGGCGGAAATCCGCGCGAAAAGGAGCGCGACTCACGGCCCGCTCACGGCGTTGCGAGTAGCGTCAACGCTCTGAAAACGCCAGAGGAATTCGAGCGTTAACCATCAATTTACGCTAAATTCTGTTTTTTGGCGCGAGAAGGGCGAAATGTGCGGCCGCCAACCGTGCGACCGGCACGCGAAACGGCGAGCAGGAGACATAGTCAAAGCCCGCAGCCCGGCAGAAGGCGATTGATTCGGGGTTGCCGCCATGTTCGCCGCAGACCGAAAT
>CAZPWV010000329.1:0-2084 GCA_964590825.1 uncultured Rhodobacter sp.
CCACGCTGCGGCGGCCGGTGTGGATCAGCGCGTCGCTGGGAACGAGCAGGGCCGGCGGGCGTGGCGCCTCGGCGAAACGCATCTGCACGAACATGCCCGGCACCAGGGCCCCGCCCGGGTTGTTCAACTCCAGCCGCGCCTTGAGCGTGCGTGTGGTGGGGTCCACCTCGGGCAAGATCGCCTGCATCCGGCCCTCGAAGGTCTGCCCCGGCGCCGCCGGGCTGGTGGCGCTGACCTTCGCCCCCGGCTGGAGCTGGGCCACCTGGCTCTCGGGCACTTGGCCCTCGGCCCAGACCGTGGCCGTGCCCTGCAGGCGCAGCAGGGGCATGCCCGGCATCACGGTCGCACCTTCGATCCCGCCGATCGGCGCACGCAGGGTGAAGCGGGGCTGCAGCGCCCCGGTCTGCACCACGCGCTCGATCTGCGCTCCGTCCATGCCGGCCTGCCGCATGCGCTGGGCCGCCGCGTCGCGCAGGGGCGCCAGGTCGGCGCCGGACATGCGCGCGATCGCCAGATACTCTTCCTGGGCCGCTACCCATTCCGGGACGTAGATGTCGGCCAGGGCGGCGCCGGCCGCCACGCGATCCAGCACAGCCCTTACGTGCAGCTTCTCCACGAAGCCCATGGACCTCGCGGCGACCACCACCTGGCTGCGCTCGTTCCAGGCCACATTGCCAGCCACCGTGATGCCGCTGTCCAGCGTGCCTTGGACCACCTCGGCGGTGCGAAGCCCCAGGCTCTGCTGGATGCGCGAACTCACTGTCACGGCACCGGTGTCGGCGCTGCCGCCGTCGGCGTAGCGGGGCACCAGCAGCATGTCCATGTAGGGCGACTTGCCCGGCGCGTCGAAGTTCTTACCGGGCACCATGGGGTCGTGGTAATTCTGGATCACCCGGCCGGTCACCGGGTCCACATCGCCCGCCTTGAGCCCGTCCCGGATGTGGCGGGCGGTGGCTTCACCGCCTTGCGCCACGGTCCAGCCGCTCGGGTCCTGGGGGGCGGTGGTGCCGGCGGCGGGCGGGGCGCTGCCCATGTCCATGCCGGCGCGCATGCCGGCGGTCCAGGCGCTGTAGCCCACCGCACCCAGCAGTGCTGCGGCCAGGACGCCTACCGTGATCGTGGTGTTCGTTTTCATGGGGTGGCTCCTTGGGCGGTGGATGTGGCGGCCGGTTCGGTGGGGATGAGGTAGGCGAGCTGGGCCCACAGGCGGTCGAGAGCTGCAGGTCGATCCGCTCCAGGCGCAGGTCCAGGGCCATGCGGCGAGCGGCCAGCACCTCGCTCAGGGGCGTGCGGCCGCCCCGGTAGGCGGCCAGCGCCGCCTGCTTGCGCTGCTCGGCCAGCGGCAGGCGTTCGGCGTCGATCAGGGCCAACTGGGCCAGGCCGGCCCGCCAGCTTTCCAGCCAACGGCCGGTTTCGGCCCGGTGCTCCCGGGTCCGTTCCTCCCGCTGGGCGCGCAGGCCTTCGACCTGGGCGAGCCGGGCCGCGAGTTCCCGGTCCTGCCGCTGGGCACGGTCCCAGGGCCAGGGCACCGAAATGGCCAGTGAAACCATGTTCGGGTAGCCCGACCCGCGAAGGCTGAGCATCAGCTCGGCGCTCCAGTCGGGCTCGCGCTCGTAGCGCGCCACCTCCGCCTCGGCCGCCGCAGCGGCCTCTTGCGCGGCGAGCCGCAGGAGTTCGGGGTGGTGCACCAGGCGGGTGTTCGCGTCGCCCGTGCCGAGCGGCGACGAGCCGATGTCGGGTGGGCTGGCCAGCGGTTGTTCAGGCGGCGTGCCGGTCCAGCGGGACAAGCTTAGGCGGGCGTTGTGGCGTTCGGCTTCGACGCCCAGCAGCACCTGCCGAAGCTGAACCACCGACTCGCGCGCCGTGATCCAGTCGGCCGACGAACCGCCGCCGCTGCGTGCGGCCGATTCGGTCGCCTGAACCAGCAGGCCGGCTTCGTCCACCTGCTCGCGCAGCAGCGCCAGACGCTGCTCCAGCGCATGGCGTTCCAGCCAGGCCAGCGCCGTTTCGCGCTGTAGGGTGGTGGATTGCTCCGTGCGTTCGGCATCGGCGGCGTCGGCTTCGCGTTCAAATCGCGCCGTGCG
>CAZPWV010000330.1:0-2072 GCA_964590825.1 uncultured Rhodobacter sp.
GCCGCGGGCGTAGCGGCGCTCAAAGGTGCGGATGACATTCACGGCACCCTTGGCCCGGTTTACGAGACGGTGCGCATCTTGCGCCGCGAACTGCCGGCCGAGACCACGCTCATTGGCTTTGCCGGTGCGCCCTGGACCGTGGCCACCTACATGATCGCCGGGCGCGGCAGCAAGGATCAGGGCGCGGCGCATCGGCTTTTGGCCGAAGACCGCGCCACCTTTGCCGCCATCATCGACCGGCTGACCGAGGCCACCATCGAATATCTCGCAAAGCAGGTGGAGGCCGGCGCCGAGGTCATCAAGCTTTTTGACTCATGGGCAGGCAGTCTCAAAGGCACCGATTTCGAGGATTTCGCGGTGGAACCGGCGCGGAAGATCATTGCCGCGCTCAAGGCCCGCCACCCCGGCCTGCCCGTCATCGCCTTCCCGCGCGAGGCGGGCGAGGGCTACATCGGCTTTGCGAAAAAGACCGGCGCCGATTGCGTGGCGCTCGACAATTCGGTCTCTGCCGCCTGGGCGGCCGCGCATGTGCAAAGGGATGGCTGCGTGCAGGGCAACCTGGCGCCGCATCACATGGTCACCGGCGGGCAGGCGCTGGTCGATGCCACGCGCGAAGTGGTGGCGGCGTTCAAGAACGGCCCGCATATCTTCAACCTTGGCCATGGCATCACCCCCGAGGCCGACCCCGAGAACGTCGCGCTGATGGTGGAGACGATCCGCAAGGGCTAAGCCCCGTTTTCGCCAATTTTTCCAAGAAGAAGGGGGCCATCGAGGCCCCCTTTGCGCAAGTGGCGTTACTTGGCGCGTGGCTTTTTCGGCCCCGGTTTCGGCCCCGGCTTGCCCACAGGCTTGGCGCCGAATTTTGCCGCAGGCTTGCCCGCAGGCTTGCCGAATTTCGCCGTGGGCTTGGGGCTAGAGCCTTTCGGCTTGCCTTCGGCGGCAGCGCCATGGCCGCCTTCGCGCGCCCAGGGCGCGGCCTTGCGGCCTTTCGGAGCCGGGGCGGCATCGGGGTCATAGCCGGGCCGCGCCGGTTTGGCGGGGGCGTCAGCGTCATATTTGCGCGCCGGGCGCGGGGCGGCCGCCGCCTCGTCGCGCGGGGGCCGGGGGGAGCGGGGCGCATAGGAGGGTTTTTCGCCATAGGCGGGCTTGGCCGCATAGGCGGGCTTGTCGCCATAGGCGGGTTTTTCGCCATAGGCGGGCTTGTCGCCATAGGCAGGCTTGGCCGTGCCCTTGCGATGGGGTTTCTTCGGGCCGCGGTCGTCGTCACGGTTGCCCCAGCGGGCGGGCTTTGGCGAGGGCCGGTCCATCCCCTCGGGCGCCTCGGCCAGCGGCGTGACGGTGCATTTGCCCTCCATCACCATCGCCGGGCGCAGCGCGCCCTCGAAACGGTCAGCCATCGAGGCGTGGATTTGCACGAAGGTCTCGGTTTCAAAGACGCGGATCATGCCGATGTCGCGCCGGGTCAGGTCGCCCGCGCGGCAGATCATCGGCAAAAGCCATTTCGGATCAACATATTGATCGTGCCCCATGGAGAGGCGGAAAAACCGCGAGGCGCCGAATTCCTCGCGCGCACGGGGCTTCGGGCCGCCCTCGGCGCTGACCGCGATCAGGTCTTCGGGGGCCGAACGCGCGGCCCGGAAATGGCGCAGCACGGCGGCGGCCAGTTGCTTCGGCTCGAAGGCCTCCAGCAGCCGGGAAATGCCCTCGAACTCCTCGGCGGTGGCCGGTTCGGTCAGCGCGGGTTCGGCGAGGATCCGTTCCTGATCGCGGGCGAGAATGTCTTCGGGGCCGGGCGCGGCCTCCCAGGTTGCCGCCACCCCGGCCTCCCGCAGCAGACGCTCGGCCTTGAGCCGCAGGTTGAGTGGCACGACCAGCGCGGAAATGCCCTTTTTGCCGGCCCGCCCGGTGCGCCCCGAGCGGTGCAGCATCCCCTCGCGGTTCATCTCGCGCACGACCTCGCGGCCGAAGGCCGACAGGCCGCCGACGCCGGGCTCGTCGGTCGCGGAGTCCGCCCACGCCACGTTGTCGTTGTGGGTGAGCGTCATGTAGCGCACGCCGAGCGCGTACAGGAG
>CAZPWV010000331.1:0-2071 GCA_964590825.1 uncultured Rhodobacter sp.
GTTCTGCGTTGCGCCCATCTGCTGCGAACTTTGCATCTCTGCCTCTTAATGTTTCGCCCTGCCTCAAGATAAGGCAGTTTGAAAACGGCGAAACTAGGTCCGAATTAGGCCTAATTCACACCAAGATCAAGAAAAGAGACGGAAAAATTCATATCAAAGCGGCGCTGTCACGCATAAGTTACAGCTCGGCCGGGGTTTCCTGTGCGGCCGCACCCGCCCGTTGCGTGCCCGTGCAAAGCGATACCGCCCGCCCCGCCGGCAACAACAGCAGATGTTCCAGCGCGGTATTGTCGCGCACCATGTCGCCCAGCGTCTGGCGGTCCATCGCGGCATAAAAGGCTTCGAGCGCCTCAAGCAGCGCGACCCGGAACAGGCAGGCCTCCGAGAGCGGGCAGGTATTGCTGGAGGCCTCGAAACATTCGGCAAAGGGCAGGGTCGATTCGAAGGTCCGCAGCACCTCGCCGACGCCGATATCGTCCATCGGCCGGGCCAGCCGCAACCCGCCCGCACGGCCGCGCTGGGTGTCGATGAAGCCGCGCTGCGCCAAGGTGTTGACCACCTGCGCCAGATGATTTTCCGAGGCGTTGCAGGCCTCGGCGATCTCGTGTTTGCGCACGATCCTGTCGCCGTTGACGGCGCAGAACATCAAGGCGCGCATCGCAAGGTTGGTGCGGGTGGTCAGACGCATGAGCTATCCAATGCTGTTTGCAACAGCAATAGATACATCTTGGGGGGGTGCATTTGATTTATGTCACAAACGCGCGCATTATCGGGCCAAACGGGCGCCAAAGGAACGGTTGCGACACTTTGTCATGCGGCGTTCGCGCCGCAGCGCCGATACATGCGCATTAGGGAATATGTCAGGGAGAGACATCATGGGCTTTGACGGCTTCACCCCCTCGCGCAGGGGGTTTCTTGGGCTTGCCGGGGGGGCTGCCGCGCTGAGCCTCGCCTCGGGCGCTCCGGCACGGGCACAGGCGGTGCAGACAAAGGCGAAAATCGTCATCCTGGGGTCGGGGGCCGGTGGCACCGGCATGGCCAACCGACTGGCCGAACGGCTTGACGGCGCCGAAATCACCATCGTCGATGGCCGCAAGCAACATTGGTATCAGCCCGGTTTCACGCTGATTGCGGCGGGGCTCAAACCGGCCAATTACTCGGTTTCGGGCACCGGCGACTGGCTGCCGAAATCGGTGAACTGGGTCGAAGAATACGCCGCCGTGATCGATCCGGTGGCGCAGGTCGTGACTACCGCGGGCGGCACGAAACTGCCCTATGACTATCTGATCGTCGCCACCGGGCTGACGCTCGACTGGGGTGCGATCGAGGGGTTCTCGCTCGATCAGGTGGGGCAAAACGGCATTGGCGCGGTTTACGCCGGCCCCGATTACGCCGAAAAGACCTGGCAGGCGATGGATGCCTTTACCGCCAAGGGCGGGGTGGCGCTCTTTGGCCGTCCCAATACCGAGATGAAATGCGCCGGGGCGCCGCTCAAATACACCTTCCTCACCGACGACTATCTGCGCCGCAAGGGCACGCGCGAAAAGAGCCAGGTGATCTATGCCGCCAACAACAAGGCGCTGTTCTCGGTGCCGGTGGTGAATGAAAAAGTCAAACTCCTGTTCCGCGACCGCGGCGTCGAGGTGCGCAACCACCACATCCTGACCGGCATCGATGCAGGTTCGAAGATGGCATTTTACAAGGTTCCCGCGCAGTATTCGGTGGATGCCAAGGGTGTGGTGACCCCGCCGCAGCGCGCCCCCGAGGTCGTGCGTGCATCGGGGCTGAGCTGGGCCGACAAATGGGTCGATCAGGGCTGGATCGAGGTCGATCAATCCACCCTGCGCCATGCCCGCTATCCCAATGTCTTCGGTCTGGGCGATATCTGCGGCGTGCCCAAGGGCAAGACCGCCGCTTCGGTGAAATGGCACATTCCGGTGGTCGAAGATCACCTGGTGGCGGCGATCCAGGGCAAGGAAGGCACCGCCACATTCAACGGCTATACCTCCTGCCCGATGATTACCAAGATCGGCCGCGCCATGCTGGTCGAGTTCGACTACAAGGACAATCT
>CAZPWV010000332.1:0-222 GCA_964590825.1 uncultured Rhodobacter sp.
TGCCCACGCCCACGCATACGGTCAACAAGTGGATCATCGGCGAAACCGCCAAAACCCTTGCCACGGTGGATGCCGCCTTTGCAAGCTACCGCTTCAGCGATGCAGCCAGCGCGCTTTACGGCTTTGTCTGGGGCAAGGTCTGCGACTGGTATGTGGAATTCGCCAAGCCGCTTTTCGATGGCGAACAGGCGGCGGAAACCCGCGCCACCATGCGCTGGGTGC
>CAZPWV010000332.1:232-748 GCA_964590825.1 uncultured Rhodobacter sp.
ACCAATGCTACCTGATGCTGCACCCGATCATGCCCTTCATCACCGAAGAGCTCTGGGGCCTCACGGGGGACCGGGCCAAGATGCTGGTGCATGGCGACTGGCCCAGCTACGGCGCCGAGCTGATCGACCCCGAGGCCGACCGGGAAATGAACTGGGTGATCGGGCTGATTGAAGAAATCCGCTCCTCGCGCGCGCAGATGGGCGTGCCGGTCGCGCTCAAGCTGCCGATGGTGCTGGCCGAGGCCGATGCCGCCGCGCGCCACGCGCTGATGCGCAATGAGGCGCTGATTCTCCGCATGGCGCGGCTTGAGGGTATTGCCGAGGGCGCGGTGGCGAAAGGCTCGATTTCCATTCCCGCGCCGGGGGCGCTCTTTGGCCTGCCGCTGGAGGGGGTGATCGATGTCGGCGCCGAAAAGGCGCGGCTGGAGAAATCGCTCGCCAAGGTGGAAAAGGAAGCCGCCGGCCTGAAGGCGCGCTTTGCCAACCCGAAATTCGTGGCCAATGCCGCCGAAGAGG
>CAZPWV010000332.1:758-2064 GCA_964590825.1 uncultured Rhodobacter sp.
CCCGCGAAAACCTGGCCGCGCGCGAGGAAGAGGCCGCCAAGATGGTCGCCGCGCTGAAACGTCTGGCGGAACTGGGCTGACGCCTCCGGCGGGAGTATTTGGCGCCAAGAAGAAACCGCATTGATTTCTTCTTGGCAAAAATACTCGAAAACCTTCAGCCGAACTTCGGCGCCCGACCGGCCATGTTGGCGGCAATCACCTCCATCTGGTCGGGCTTGCCGATCAGGTCGGTCTGCTCGCGGCTCTCCCGCAGCAGCACTTCGGCCTCGGGCAGGGCATAGGCCGCCGAAATCAGCCGCTTTGCCGCGCGAATGGCCGAGGGCGAGCGGGCGGCGATGGATTGCGCCAGCTCATTGGCCCGGGCAAGCGGATCGTCGGCCAGTTCGGTGAGCAGCCCCAGCCGCAGCGCCTGCGTTGCAGGCATCTCCTCCGCGGTATAGGTGAGCCGGCGCAGCGTATCGGGGCGCAGAAGCTCGGGCAGGGTGACCATGCCGCCCATGTCGGGAATGAGCCCCCATTTCATCTCCATCACCGAAAGCCGCGTGTCGGGCGCGGCAATGCGCATGTCGGCCCCCATCGCCAGTTGCAGCCCGGCGCCAAAGGCCACGCCCTGCAGCGCGGCAATCACCGGCACCGGCAGCGCCCGCCAGCAGAGCGAAAACTGCTGGAAGCGGTTGGCCGGCCCATGGCTGCGCGGCATGATGAGCCCCTCCGGGTCACCAATGGCAAGGGCCGCGAAATTCTTCACGTCGAGCCCCGCGCAAAAGGCCCGGCCCTCGCCCGCAAGCACCACGGCGCGCAGGCCCGGCTCTGCCGCCAGCCGCTCGGCCGCGCCGATCACCGCCTCGATCATCTCGAAATCGACGGCATTCATTTTCTCGGGCCGGGCCAGCATCACCTGCGCCACGCCTGCCTCGATCGTCACCTTCACCCGGCTCATCGGCACCTCCGCTTTGCCCCAGCCTAGCGCAAAACCGCCCGCCGCGCTGCCATGACGCTGCGAAACGCGCTTTACCAAAACCGCCATTGCTCCTACCCATGGGGCATGAGCAACGCCCGGTTTACCCCCCTTGTCGCAAGCCTTCCCGCCACTGTGCCCTTTGTGGGCCCCGAAACTCAGGAACGTGCCCGTGGCCGCCCTTTTGTTGCCCGTCTGGGGGCGAATGAGAACGGCTTTGGCCCCTCGCCCCGTGCCATTGCGGCGATGGCGGCGGCGGCGGGCGAGGCCTGGATGTATGGCGACCCGGAGAACCACGACCTCAAGGCCGCTCTGGCCGCGCATCACGGCTGCGGGGTGGAAAACATC
>CAZPWV010000333.1:0-2047 GCA_964590825.1 uncultured Rhodobacter sp.
CGGGGCTGCGATAGATCACCAGATCGTCGCGCAGATCTTCGGGGTAGTCGAAGGGCCAGGTCTCGGCGCTGTCTTCGACGAAGAAATCGAACGGGTTGTAGACCGTCATGTCGGCCAGCAGATCGACCTCGATCTTCAGCTCGGTGACGGGATCGGGAAAGACGAACCGCGCCAGCCAGTTGCCATAGGGGTCTTGCTGGTGGTTCACGAAATGCCCGCCGGGCGAGACCCGGAGACTGTGCGAAATCACCCGGGTGCGGGAATGGGCGGCGGGGCGCAGGCGGATGATCTGCGGGCCAAGCTGGACGGGCCGGTCGTAGCGGTAATGGGTCAGATGGTGGATCGAAGCATGAATTGCCATGGTCGCGCCCTGTGTTGCCTGGGCCGAGCTTAGTCCGGGGCGGCGCAGGCGCCATGGCCAAAGCGGCATTGGCGGGGCTGAATGGGGGTCCAGCGCGCGAAATATCGGGCAACTGCCCAAAAGACAGGCGTTTATGGCGGCGGGGGCAAGCGGTGGCGCGGCGCCGATCCGGTGCAAGGATCGGAGCGATGCCGCGCTTGCGCCATGTCAATGCTGCGTTTGCAAATTCGTGCTAGGCGGGTCGTGCCATGGTCCAGGACCGGTTGGCTGAGGGCAAAGAGCCTTCGCGCCACCGGTGCCGGACCGAAATCTGCGCCGGCAACGGGCCAGAACCCGCCAAAGCAGAGCCCGCCAAACACGAGGATCAGATGAGCCGAAGCCTCCGCCACCCCGCCGTCGCAGCCGAAACGCCCGCAACACCCGAAAGCGCCACCGCAGCGGCGCCGGCGCTGGCGGGTGCTGGCGAAAAACCCAGCCTCGAAGACGGGTTCCGGCAGTTCGACCGGCGGTTTCACGCCATGCTGGGGCGCGCCGAGGGGGGGCTTTCACCGGTCTCGCTGGGGCTGGCCTGGGCCGACTGGATGGCGCATCTGGCGATGAGCCCCGGCAAACAGGCGGAGCTGATCTGGGCGTCCCAGCGCAAGGCGCAGCGGCTGGCGGCCGAGGTGATCTGTCAGATGCAGGGCGGCAAGGCCGATGGCAGCCTTTGCGTCGAGCCGCTCAAGCAGGACCGTCGTTTCACCGGGCCGGAATGGGCGCGGTTTCCCTTTTCGCTTTACGCGCAGGGCTTTTTGCTGGCGCAGCAAGGCTGGGCCAATGCCACAACGGGCATTGCCGGGGTGGAAAGGAAGCATGAAAAACTGGTGGAGTTTTACGGGCGGCAATGGCTCGACATGTGGGCGCCGTCGAATTTCCTGCCCACCAATCCGCAGGTGATTGCCCGCACGATCGAAGAAAAGGGGCAAAACCTGGCGCGGGGGATGCAGTTTTTCGCCGAGGATGTCGAAAAGCGGCTGACGGCGGTAGCGGAAGAAGCGCGTTTCGTGCCGGGCGAAGATGTGGCGCTGACGCCGGGGCGGGTGGTGTTCCGCGACCGGCTGATCGAGCTGATCCAATATGCGCCGACGACCGGGGCGGTGCATCCGGTGCCCGTTCTCATTGTCCCGGCCTGGATCATGAAATATTACATCCTGGATCTGACGCCCCCGGAAAGCCTGATTAAATGGCTGGTCGATCAAGGCTTTACGGTGTTCTGCCTGTCGTGGAAAAACCCCGACGAGGGCGACCGCGACCTCGGCTTCGACGATTACCGGCACTTGG
Organism: uncultured Rhodobacter sp.; assembly: GCA_964590825.1. Classification (GTDB taxonomy): domain Bacteria; phylum Pseudomonadota; class Alphaproteobacteria; order Rhodobacterales; family Rhodobacteraceae; genus Rhodobacter. The sequence continues at coordinate 1,682 of CAZPWV010000333.1, forward strand.
GGGTGATGGCGGCGCTGGATGCGGTTTGCGCCGTGACCGGGGCCGAAAAGCTGCATGGGCTGGGCTATTGTCTGGGCGGCACGTTGCTGGCGATCGCTGCCGCTGCCTTTGCCGGACGGGATCGCCTTCGGCAATCATTTCGTCGTCTCCAACTGGACCAGGCCCTCGACCATCTGCATGCTTTCGGGAACGCTGGCTTCAAGCACCGGCGTGAACATCTTCTATCCGCCCGTGAGCGACGGCGAGAAGGAGTATTTCTACCGGAAGAGCGGTACGCGGCCCATAACGAGCGTTCTAAAAAAGTGCGGCTATATCACCCGATCGATCGGGAACAACGCCTTTATAATCGATTATACCGGAATCGGC
>CAZPWV010000334.1:0-2043 GCA_964590825.1 uncultured Rhodobacter sp.
CGATCTGGGCCAGTCGATCCGCACCCGGGCGCCCGTGGCCGAGGAGATCATCCGCTACTTTCCCGCCACGCTGGAGCTGGCCACGCTGGCCACGATCTTTGGCGTGCTGGTGGGGGTGCCGGCGGGCGTGCTGGCGGCCACCCGGCCGGGCAGCATCGCCGACCAGATCGTGCGGTTGCTGGGGCTGATGGGCTATTCGATGCCAGTCTTCTGGCTGGGGCTGATCGGGCTTTTGGTGTTTTACGGCCAGCTTGGCTGGGTCGGCGGGCCGGGGCGGCTTGATGCCAGCTACGAGATGATGCTGGAATTCACCATGACCCGCTACACCGGTGCGATCTTGATTGACGCGGCGCTGAACGGCGCCTGGGATGTGCTGGCCAATGCGATTTCGCACATTCTCCTGCCCGCCGGGATTCTGGGCTATGTGTCCATGGCGTATATCTCGCGGATGACGCGCAGCTTCATGCTGGGCGAGCTGGGGCAGGAATATGTCACCACGGCGCGGGTCAAGGGGATGCCCGAATGGCGGGTGATCTGGGTTCATGCGATGCGCAATGTGCTGGTGCCGCTGATTACGGTGATTGCGCTGTCCTATGCCTATCTGCTTGAAGGCTCGGTGCTGACCGAAACGATCTTTGCCTGGCCCGGCCTTGGCAGCTACATCACCGATGCGCTCTTTGCGGCCGACATGCCCGCGGTTCTGGGTGGCACGGTGGTGGTGGGGGTGGTGTTCGTCACGCTCAACATGGCCTCCGACATTCTTTATCGCCTCATCGATCCGAGGGCACGCTGATGGCTCAAACCGCTCTTGGCCGCTGGCTCACCGAGCCCAACCCCGTCTCGCGCCGGCAGGCCCGGCTTGGGCAGGCCTGGCTGGCCTGGCTGCGGCTGCGGCGCAACCCCTTGGCGATGCTGGGTCTTTTCATCATCCTCGGGCTGTGCCTGCTGGCTGCGGCGGCGCCGCTTTTTGCGCCGCATGATCCGTTCGTGCAAAACCTGGGCCAGCGGCTGCTGCCACCCGGAACCCCCGGCCACTGGCTGGGCACCGACGATTTCGGCCGCGACATCTGGAGCCGGATCGTGCATGGCGCCCGGATCACGCTGACCATCGTCGCCATGGTGGCGCTGAGCGCCCCGATCCTTGGTCTCGCCATTGGCACGGTGGCGGGCTATTTTGGCGGCTGGGTCGATACCGTGCTGATGCGCGTCACCGATATTTTCCTGGCTTTCCCGCGGCTTATTCTGGCGCTGGCGCTGGTGGCGGTGCTTGGGCCGGGGGTGGAAAACGCCGTTCTGGCCATCGCGCTGACGGCCTGGCCGCCCTATGCGCGTGTGGCGCGGGCCGAAACCCTGACCGTGCGCAACTCCGATTACATCGCGGCGGTGCGGTTGCAGGGCGCGGCGGCGGGACGGATCATCTGGGGCCATGTGGTGCCGATGTGCCTGCCCTCGGTCATCATCCGGGTCACGCTCGACATGGCCGGGGTGATCCTGATCGCGGCGGGGCTGGGCTTTCTGGGCCTGGGCGTGCAACCGCCGCTGCCCGAATGGGGGCTGATGATTTCCTCGGGCCGCAAGTTCCTGTTCGAACAATGGTGGGTCGCCACCATGCCCGGCCTTGCCATCTTCATCGTCTCGCTGGGCTTCAACCTTCTGGGCGACGGGCTGCGCGACGTGCTCGACCCGCGGAGTTCCGGCAAATGAGCCTGCTTTCGATCGAAAACCTGCGTGTCACCTTTGACACCGAGACCGGCCCGGTCGAGGCGGTGCGGGGGGTTTCCTTTTCGCTGGGCCGCGAGCGGCTGGGCATCGTCGGCGAAAGCGGTTCGGGCAAGACCATCACCGGGCGCTCGGTGCTGCGGCTGATCCGTCCGCCGGGGCAGATCAGCGCCGACCGGATGGAGTTTGACGGCATCAACCTGATCTCGGCCTCCGAACGGCAGATGCGGGCGCTGCGCGGGCCGCGCCTGGCGATGGTGATGCAGGATCCGAAATATTCGCTCAACCCGGTGATGCGGGTGGGGGCGCAACTGACCGAGGGGC
>CAZPWV010000335.1:0-1306 GCA_964590825.1 uncultured Rhodobacter sp.
TCCCTCGGCCGCCAGATTGGCCATCGACTGGCGATAGGCGGCGAACAGCCCGCTCAGATCGCCTTCGCCGCGCTTGATCGCCTCGTGGATGGGCAGGCTTTCGACCACCGACCAACGAAACCCCGCCGCCGTGATCTTGGCCTTGCGCGCGGCGATTTCGGCCCGGCTCCAGACCGCGCCATAGGGGATTTCATGCAGCGCATGAACAATGCCCGTGGCGCCGGTCTGGGCGATTTCGGGCAGGGTGATGCGGTCGAACTCGGGGCCATACCAGCGCCAGCATTCTTCCATCACGAGATCTCCTGAATTGCGCCCCGCGCGCCAAGGGCCAAAAGCCGCGCATAGGCCGCCGTCACCGGGGCCTGCAGCGCCGCCGCCATCTCCGGGGAGAAGATCGCGCCCTGCGCCAGCAGCGCTGCCACCTTTGCCGCAGCCCCGCCGGCGGCCTCCGAAGCGGCGCGCAATTGCGCCGCCAGCGGGTCTTTCACCTCGATGGCCGCGCCTTGCTCATCAACCCCGCCGACGTAGCGCATCCAGCCCGCCACGGCGAGCACCAGCCCCGGCGGCGCCGCGCGCCCGGTGGCAAAGGTCTCGGCCAGCGTCGCCAGAATGCGCTGCGGCAGTTTCTGGCTGCCGTCCATGGCGATCTGCCAGGTGCGATGGGCAATTGCCGGGTTGGCATAGCGGCGCGCCAGCGCCTGCGCATAGGCGGCCAGATCCGCGCCGGGGGGCGGTTGCAGAACCGGGATGATTTCGTCCCGCCAGAGCCTTTCGGCAAAGCCCGCAAAGACCGGATCGGCCATCGTCGCGGCAATCGTTTCATGGCCGGCCAGATAGCCCAGATAGGCCAGCGCCGAATGCGTGCCGTTGAGCATCCGCAGCTTCATATGCTCGTAGGGCGTGACATCGGCCACCATCTGCGCCCCCGCCGCCGCCCAGTCAGGCCGCGCACCGCCGACGAAACTTTCCTCGATCACCCATTGGCGGAACGGCTCATGCGCCACCGGGGCGGCATCGTGAAGGCCGGTCAGCGCCGTGACGCGGGTAATATCCTCTGGCTTGGTAGCAGGCACGATGCGGTCAACCATCGAGGCCGGAAAGCGCCCCTCGGCGGCGATCCAGGCGGCCAGTGCCGGGTCGATTTCCTGCGCGAGCGCCAGCACCACGCCCCTGAGCACCGCGCCATTATGCGGCAGGTTGTCGAGGCTCATCGCGGTGAAGGGGGCAAGGCCCGCCGCGCGGCGGGCCAGCAGGGCCCGCACCAGAAAGCCCGGCGCCGAGCGTGGCAGCGGCTGGGTGATGTCAT
>CAZPWV010000335.1:1316-2034 GCA_964590825.1 uncultured Rhodobacter sp.
CGGTTCAGCGCCCCGCTTGAAGGTTCGTGGCAATAGCCCTTCTCGGTGACGGTGAGGCTGACGATCTTCACCGCCGGATCGGCCAGCGCGTCAAGCACGGCCTGCGGGTTTTCGGGGGCCACGAGAAGGCGCGAGATCACCTGCACGCAGCGCGGTTTCGCCCCTTCGGGGGCCAGTTCAAGCGCGGTATAGGCACCGCCCTGCGGGGCCAGCGCATCGCGCGTTGCGCCGCTTTACAGCGAAACGCCGGTGATGCCCCAAGCGCCCCCCGAGGCCTGCATCGCCTCTTCGGTGTAAATCGCCCCATGGGCGCGGAAAAACGCGCCAAGGCCCAGATGCACGATGCCGGTTTTCGGCGCCGGGGTGGTGCGGGTCAGCCGGGGGGTGGGTTTGGTCTCAGCGGGCAAGCCAGCCTCCATCGACATTGAGCACCGCGCCATGAATGTAACGCGCGGCGGGGGAGCACAGGAAAGCCGCGGTGGCGCCGATGTCTTCGGGCGCGCCCCAGCGGCCGGCCGGAATGCGCTCCAGAATGGCCGCGTTGCGGGCGGCATCGGCGCGCAGGGCCTCGGTGTTGGCGGTGGCAATATAGCCCGGCGCGATGGCGTTGACGTTGATGCCGCGCCCCGCCCATTCGTTGGCCAGAAGCTTCGTCAGCCCCGCCACGCCATGCTTTGCCGCCGTGTAGGAGGGCACGCGGATACCGCCCTGAAAGCTG
>CAZPWV010000336.1:0-2022 GCA_964590825.1 uncultured Rhodobacter sp.
TCACATCGTCGCCCGCGCCGCCCTCGATCAGCGCCGAGTGGCGCGCGAAAACCACATCATCGCCCGCACCCAGGCGGATTTCATGCGTGCCCCTGAAGGCCAGGATCGTGTCATTGCCCGCCCCGGCATCGATGATTTCGGCGCCTGCGGGGGTGCGGAAGAGGTCGTTGCCCTCGGTCAGGGTGATGGTGGCCGGCTCGGGAATGGTCACGCCCGTCAGCACGATCCGGTCGAAACCGTCGCCCTCCAGCGTCAGGATGGTGTTGCCGTCTTCGTCTTCTTCGGCCAGCACGCCCTCGGGCAGCGCGTCAAGCGTGAAGCCCATCACCGCGCCCGAGGCGGTGGTGATTTCCAGCATGTCCTCGGCGGGGTCGAAATCGGCAATCGTCAGCGTGGCGGCCTTGGCATTGCCGCCCATGCCCAGCGCGGCGAAAGTGTCGGCCCCCGCACCGCCCTCGACGGTAAATTCGCCCAGCCGCTTGAAACTGGCCTCGATGCGGTCGTCGCCCGCGCCGCCGAAGGCCGCGCCGCCAAACTTGCCAAGGTGAATCGTGTCGTCATCCGCCCCGCCCCAGGCCGCGCCGCCCGCGCCAAGTGCATAGATCAGGTCTTCGCCGGCGCCGCCTTCGAGCGCCGCGCCCGCGCCCGTGGCGTGCAAGAGGTCATCGCCGTCATCGCCTTGCAGCGTGACCCCGTCGCCCGTGGCGGAAAGCGCATCATCGCCGCCGCGCCCCGAAAGCACCACCGCATCGAGCGCGCTTGAAAGCGCGTCGGGCCCCTCGGTGCCGACAAGATCGTCAACCGGCTCCTCGGTCAGATCGTCAAGGCTCACGCCCGCAAGCGTTACCCAAAGCTCGTAGCCCTCGGTGTAGATATACCCGTCATCAACAATATAGCGCGCCTCGATGCGCAGCCCCTCGGCGGTTTCAACCAGATCGAAGTGATGCGTCACGATCGTGTCGGAGCCGTGTTCGACGCTGCCTTGCTGATAGGTTTCCAGATCCCGCCAGTCTTCCCAATCGTCGAGCGTCATGGTGTCAAAGGGCGCATCCCAGCTTTCGGAAAAGCCCTGCAGCACCAGCGTATCCTCGCCGGGGGTGAAGCCGTTCACCGTCACCATGCCGAACTCGCCGGGCCAGCGGGTGGCGGTGTCGACAACCAGCACATCGGCCCCCGCCCCCAAGGTCACCACCCCGCTTTGCGGTGCGATGATCGTGTTCGGCGCGGCTGCGGACGTGCTTGCACTGGTGACCATGATGCCTTTCCCAAAATTGGTTTACGAATCGTCAAAAAAAGACTGTCCCCGGATGCGCCCGCTGTAAAGGTGTCAAAATCAAGGCCTTGGTCATAAACCAATGGCGGAAAGCGGCAGTTTCTGCGCCAGAAACAACGGTTGAAATCAAAGAAACAGTGGCGCCCGGTTGCCCGTCACGAACCGCCGCAGCACCGCCGGGTAAAGCCGGTGCTCGGCCAATAGCACCCGCGCGGCCAGCGTTTCGGGCGAGTCACCGGGCAGCACGGGCACGCGGGCCTGGCCCAGAACGGGCCCGTCATCCAGCACCGGCGTGACCTCGTGCACGGTGCAGCCGGCTTGCGTATCGCCAGCCGCCAGCGCGCGGGCATGGGTGTGCAGCCCCGGGTATTTGGGCAAAAGCGAGGGGTGGATATTAAGCATCCGCCCGGCGAACTGGCCGACAAAACCGGGCGTCAGCACCCGCATGAAGCCCGCAAGGCAGACCACATCGGGGCGCGCGGCCAGGATCGGCTCCAGCAATTCGGCCTCGAACGCCGCGCGGTCGCGGCCAAAGGGGCGGTGGTCGATCACCGCGGTGGGCACGCCCAGACGCGCGGCCTTTGCAATGCCACCTGCCGTGGGGTCGTTCGAGGCCACCAGCACCGGGGTCGCGTAGCCTCCCGCCTGCATGTCTTCCACCAGGCGAAGCATGTTCGAGCCCCCCCCCGAGATCAGAATGGCAACGCGGGCCGCGCTCACAGCAGGCGGCCGGTGTAGGAAACCCCCTG
>CAZPWV010000337.1:0-2018 GCA_964590825.1 uncultured Rhodobacter sp.
GCGCCTGAAGGCAATGGAAGTGCCCGTGTACGTACCCGCCGGTGTGGGCTGGCCGGCCAGTTGCTCTTGCGGGGCGGGGCTGTCGCTGCCGGTGATGAAGCTCGACCAGAGCGCGACAATGGCCAGAAACGCCACAAGCCCGGCCGTCAGCGCCAGCCCCATGTATTTCGGTTTGCCACCGACGGCTTTTGCCTTGCGCCCGCCAAAGACCGTCTTGCCTGCGGCCAAGGCGGCGCTGGCGGTGGTTTCGGGCAGGGTGTCGGCGGGCGGACGGGGGGCAATGGTGACCTTGGGGCGGATGCTTTTGGCCAGCGCCTTGCCCACCTTGCCGCGCAACACGGCGGTTCCGGCGGCGGCCTGACGCAGCCTTGCGCCGGTCTCGCTGCGCAGCCGCGCAACGGTTTCAGTGCGCAGCCGCGCCGTGGCCTCCCCGGCCGATGCGGGGGGCGCCACGGTTTCGGGCAGGGCCAGACCGGGCGCGGTGATCCCCGCTGTGCCCGAGCGCGCCACCACCGATTTGCCTTCCGGGGCAGGCTGCGGGTGCAGCCGGGCCGCGCCACCCAGCGCCTTGCGCGCGGCAGGTGGGGCGGCGGGCGGGGCGGCGGGCGGGGCAGCGGCATCGGCGGCAATCGCCCCCGGCAGACCGGCCCGGCGACTGGCAAAGGCGGGGGCTGCGGTTTCGTCTTCGGCTGCCGCGACCGGGTCCGGCAACGCATCACCGCCTGCCGCGCTTGCCTGGTTGAGCGCTTCGGCCAGATCGTCGGGCGCGGCCTCGCCGGGCGCGGGCGCGGCAAGCGTCAGATCGGCGATGGGCAGCGTGTCGGGCAGCAGCGCAAGGTTCGGGTCACCCGGCACAACCGCCATGCCTGCACCGGGCGGCGCGGCGGGTGCAGTTTCGGTGGGCGCAATTTCGGCGGGCGCAATTTCGGCGGGCGCAGTTTCGGGGAGGGCCGTATCCGCAAGCGCCTCGGGCAGCAGCGCGACCGAAAACGCAAGTTCCGGCGCCGCGCCGGGGGCGGGGCTTGCCGGGGCGGCGGGCTCGTCTTGCGGGTTTGGCTCTTGCGGCGGCGCGGGGGCATCTTCGGGCGCGGCATCGGCCTGCGGCGCCTCAGCCTCGGCCTGCGGCGCTTCGGTATCTGCCTGCGGCGCGGGGGCGGCCGCATCTTCGGGGGGCAAGGCCGGGGCGGCTTCGCGCAGGGCCTCTTGCAGCGAGGCTTCGAAATCGGCGTCGTCAGGCAGCGCCGGATCAAAGAGCAGCTCCGCAGCCGGGGCAGGGGCGGGCGCAACGGTGACGGCGGCTTCGGCTTCGGGCGCGGCGAGGATATCTTCGGGCTCCAGCACGGCGGGGGCGCCCTCGGGCACCGCGGCGGCCGCAATATCCTCGGGTGCCGCCGTCGCAGCGGCAGGCTCGGGTTCCAGAACGGCGGGGGCTTGCCCCTGCGCGGCCGGGCTTGCCGTGGCAGGCTCTGCCCCGGCCCCGGTAGCGGGTTCGGGGGTGGGTTCGGGGGCCGGATCGGGGGCGCTGTCGCTGCCGGGTCCGGCCTCTGCCGCGGGCGGCTCTGGCGCGGCCTCTGGCTCGGCCGGGTCCGCAACCGCGGGGGGCAGGGCCAGGGGTTCCGCTGCGGGTAGTGGCGGCTCAGCAATTGGCCCAGAAATCGGTGCGGCAATCACCGAGGGCAGGTGCAGCGGGTCTTGATCGCGTTCGATCCGGGCGCCTTCGGGCAGATGCGCGGGGGCGACCGAGGCCGGGCCGAACCACGGTTCACCGCCAAAGCTGCCCGGCTCGGGAATGGCCACGAAAGCCACCGGGCAAAAGCCCCAGTCCTCGGCAAAGGCCTCGGCCTCGGCCAGGGTCTCGCGGGCCACCACCGCCACCTGCACCACATCGCCATGACCCGACCAGTCGAAGATCAGATCCTCGACCGCATAGGGGGTCATGCCTTCCAGCGCGGCGGCAATCTGTTTGCGGCGCATCGCGGGGCGCGGACCGGGGGCCTCGATCTCGGTGTAAAGGATCT
>CAZPWV010000338.1:0-2015 GCA_964590825.1 uncultured Rhodobacter sp.
GGCATTGCCGTTTTCCGAAACCGTTTCCAGCCCCGCCGCCGACCCCGCCGCCGATCCCCCCGCTGGCCCGGCCGCTGGCACTGGGCAGACGCAGGGTTCGGCGGGGGTTCTGGCCCGTGATTTCGAGGTGCGCCGCTCCGGCGTGATCGAGATCGGGGGGGTGCTGGGGCGGCGGCTGTCGGTGGTGATGCTGTCCGACGATCCGCCCAGCGTTTCGCTGCCCCGCCCGGCCGAGCGGCGCGCCGATGGCAAACTGGCGCAGCCGTTTCAGGCGGCGGACGATTATGGCATCGTCCGCGGCCAGGCGCGGATCGCGCTGAACCTCGAGGCGGTCGATCGTCGCTATGGCCTGGCGGTGGCGCCGGAACCGCGCGCGGAGATGGTCTTTGACCTGCCCTTGCCGATTTCCGGCTCGCGCGCGGAATTTGACGAGACCCTGGTCGAGGATGCCGCGCAGCACGTCTGGGCCAATCTGCCGGTAAGGCTGACACTGGAGGTCGAGGACGGGCTTGGCCAGAGCGGCCGCAGCGAAGCGCAGGCCTTCGATCTGCCGGGGCGGCGGTTTTTCGATCCGCGGGCGGCGGCGCTGATCGAGTTGCGGCGGGATCTGTTGTGGTCGCGCGTCAATGCCCCCCGTGCGGCGCAACTGTTGCGGGCCCTGACCCACCGCCCCGAAGGGCTTTTTCCGGCGCCCGAGATGGCTCCGGCCTTGCGCGGTCTGGCGGCGCAGATCGACACCGGAACCCTCAGCCCCGAGATGCGGGATACCGTGGCCGAGGCGCTGTGGGACATGGCGGAATTGCTGGAAGATGGCGGTCTGGCCGATGCTTTGGCGGCGATGCAGCAGGCGCAGGAACGGCTGAGCGAGGCCATCCGCAACGGCGCCTCGAAGGACGAAATTGCCAAGCTGATGGCCGAGTTGAAAGAGGCCTCCGACCGGTATCTGGAGATGTTGGCCGAGCGTAGCCAGCAAGAGGAAGAGGGGCCGCAGTTCGGCCAGAAACAGGAAAGCCAGCACATCACCGGCGATCAGATTCAGGCGATGATGGACGAAATTCAGCGGCTGATGGAAGAGGGCCGGATGGCCGAGGCGCAGGAGTTGCTCGACCAGTTGGCGCGGCTGATGGAGAATATGCGCGTCACCCAGGGTCAGGGCGGCGAGGGCGAGTTGCCCGGCGGCAAGGCGATGAAAGACCTGGGCAAGACCCTGCGCGAGCAGCAGGATCTGTCCGACGAGGCCTTCCGTGACCTGCAGCAGCGCCCCGAAACGGGCAGGGCGGGGCCGGGCACGCAGGCGCCGCAAGACGGGGCGCAGGACGGGGCGCAAGACGGGGCGCAACCGGGGCAAGGCGCGGATCGTGGTGCCGGTGGGGGGGAAGAGACCCGGCAGGGTCTGGCCGAGCGGCAACATGCGCTGCGCCGCGAACTCGAACGTCAGCGCGGCCTGATGCCCCGGCTTGGGGGCGAGGCCGCCGAGGGCGCGCAACGGGCGCTCGACGAGGCCAGTCGCGCGATGGAAGGGGCCGAAGAGGCGCTGCGCGACGGCGATCTGAGCGGGGCCATCGACCGGCAGGCCGATGCGATCACCGCGCTGCGCGACGGGATGCGCAATCTGGGCGAGGCGATGGCCGAGGAAAACGGGCAGGGACAGCGCGGACAGGGTACGCAGGGGCAGGAGCGGATGGGCGATGCGACCGGCGGCCGGGGCCTGCGCGAAATGCCGCGCGACCCGCTGGGCCGCGAAACCGGCGAGGGCGGGCGCATCGGCAGCAACGGCCCGCTGGCACAGGGCGACGATGTCTATCGGCGGGCGCGGGATCTGCTGGACGAAATCCGCCGGCGCACCGCCGAACGGCTGCGCCCCGAGGCGGAACGCGATTACCTGCGCCGCCTGCTGGATCGGTTCTGACCAGGGCCTGTCGCGTTCATGCGACTTCACGCGACATGCTCTGACTCATTGATTTCGCATGTCCGGGAAGCTCAAAACCGGTTCCCACTTTTGAGCACCATGCGCG
>CAZPWV010000339.1:0-1971 GCA_964590825.1 uncultured Rhodobacter sp.
TTTCATCGACAACGGCTCGGGCATTCCCAAGGCCTCGCAGGGGCTGATCTTTGAAAAATTCGCCCGCCTGACCGATACCTCCACCGCCGGCGGCGCGGGGCTGGGGCTGGCGATCTGCCGCGAGATCATGGCCAATCTGGGCGGCAGCATCGACTATCTGCCGGGGCAGGGCGGGGCCGGGTTCCGGGTCAGCCTGCCGCTGCGGCGCAAGGAGGGGGCCGAGCCGGATGCCTAGGCCGGTTTCGCGCGGGAATTTCGTTCGGATCAACCATTTGTAAACCTTGATCTGCGATGGCTTGGGCGTCGGGCAACGGCAGCAACGGCGGGACGGGATGACTCAGGAACGGGTGCAAACGGTATTGCGGCGCAAGGCCGAGGCGGGGCGCCCCGCGGCGGATGGCTCGCCCGTCACGGCAGAGCGTGCGATCGTGCAGGCGCTCTCGAAAGTGGCGCAGGATCTTTACGACCTGCCGGTGCAGGTGCGCTCGATCCGCGAAAGCCGCCGCACCCTTGCCGATCTGCCCGAGGCGCTGGATGAGCTGTCGCTGCTGGCCATTCTCGAAGGCCCCGAGGAGGGGCTGGGCCTGATTGCCCTGCCCCCCGCCACGCTCTCGGCGCTGATCGAGGTGCAGACCATGGGCAACCTGGGAAAAACCACCCCCGCGCCGCGCAAACCCACACGGATCGATGCCTCCATGGCCGCCGATTACATCGATGCGGTGATGGCGATGATCGAGGAGACCCTGGCCGAAACCGAGGCCGTGGTCTGGGCCGGGGGGTTTCGCTATGCCTCCTATCTGGACGATCCGCGCCCGCTCGGGCTGCTGCTCGAGGATATGGGATACCGGCTCTGGCAGATCGAGCTTGGCTTTGGCGCCGGGGCCGAGCGTCACGGCGGGCTGATCTGGGCGGTGCCGGTCAATGGCCGGGGCCAGTCGCTGCGGCGGGCACCGGGGGCCGGCGCCGGTGCCGAGATGTCGCCGCCGCCGAGTGCCGGCCAGGAAGAAGCCGAATGGGGCAACCGGCTGGAAACCTCGGTTCTGGGCGCGCCGACACAGCTTGATGCGGTGCTGCACCGCGTCACCTTGCCGCTGGCCGCGGTGCTGGGGTTGCGGCCGGGCCAGCATCTGCCGCTGCCCGAGGATGCGCTGGAAAACCTGACGCTGGAGGGGTCGGGGCGGCGCCGTCTGTCGGCGGCGCGGCTGGGCCAGCATCGCGGAATGCGGGCCTTGCGGCTGATCGAGCCAGAGGCCGAGGCCCCGGCGCCGCAGGCCGCGCCCGAGCCGAAATCGCGCCGCATCGTGCCGCCGCCTTTCGAGGCCGGGGCCAGCCCCTTCGCCGACAGGAAACCCGCCCGCAAGCCGAAGGCGCCGCTCGACCGGATCGATTCGCCGGCCTATGACCCGGCGATGGCCGAGCCTTCAACCGCGGCAGGTCTGGGGCTGGGTGATCTGGGGACGGGCGATTTCGGCGCCGATCTGCCGCCGCTCGGCATGGCGCTTGACGGGTTCGGTGCCGCGCTTCCCGAAGACGAAATGCCCGCGATGAAGATCGGATCGGCCTTCTGAGCCCGCCGCTCCGCGCGCCATCTCCCGGCGGCGCAGCGCGGTTTGACATGCATCAAGGCCCTTTCCGGCGCGGCGGTCTTAGATGAACCCACACAGGAGGACGCGATGAAATCCCTCGACATCCGCCGGGCCGAACTCGAGGCCCGCAAAGCCCAGTTGACCGACCGTATGCGCCAGATCGCGGGCGAACTCGACGCCCATGAGGCGAAGGACTGGGAGGAAATGGCGACCGAGCGCGAAGGCGATGAGGTGCTCGAAGATCTGGGTTCCGCCGCGCAGACCGAAATGCGCATGATCGAGGCGGCGCTGGCGCGGATGGACGAGGGCGAATACGGCTTTTGCGTCACCTGCGGCGGGCGTATCGCCGAGGAGCGGCTCGACCTGATTCCGGCCACGCCGTTTT
>CAZPWV010000340.1:0-1660 GCA_964590825.1 uncultured Rhodobacter sp.
CATCGTATCCTTGGCCATGTCGAGGAAGGCCGCGGTCAGCGCCTCGTCAAAGCCCACCATCTTCGCATCGGGGTTGGTGGCGGCGGCGGCTTCGGCCTTGGCCTTGTCGGCATAGGCCCATTTCGACACGGCGGTCATCGTGCCGGGTTTGGCGGGGTCGATCACATAGGTCATCGCCGTCACCTCGGCCAGCGGTTTCACCTCGCCCTCGGCGCCGGCATCGCCGGCATAGATCGCCTTCGGCCCGGCATCCATGTTCATCGCCAGCGAGATGCCCGCGCAATGCAGCGAGCAGGTGCCATCGACGGTATCGTTTTCATAGACGATCAGGTGACGGGTCTGGCTATACATCTTGCGCATCATGCCGCAGTAGGGGCAACGCGGATATTTCTCGAATTCGTTGGTCAGCGGGTCGGTATCGACCTTGAGAAACCGGGTCAGGCCGTTTTCATCGGTCCATTGCATCGGGCTGACGGGTTTTTCGGCGGGGGTCATCGCCATTTCGGCACGCGCGGCGGTGGCGCCAAGGCCGGCAAAGGCCACGCCGGTGGCGGTGGCGGAAAGGAAATCACGACGTTTCATGGCTCTTGCTCCTGAAGGACCGCGCCGAGCGTTGCTTGGAAGGCTCCGGGTCCGGGTGTTGCGGAAAGGGAAGGGACTTTGGCAAAGGCTCGCACAGAAGCCGGAGGCGCGGGACGCTGCGCCCTCCGGCTCTGCCTGCGATCAGGCCAGCGGAGGGGCGCGGATTTGCCCCGAGCGCGCCAGAGGCTCGACAAAGCCGAAGGTGTCGGGAAACACCAGATCTGGCGCGGCGATGGGCGCCGTCAGAAAGATCGGGGAAGCGGTGGCGGCGGGGGTGTCAAAGCTGCAGACGCTCGCGCTTGAACACACCGCGCAATCAGAGGAACCGTGACTGGCCGAAGCGGGCGCACCCGTGGCCGAGGTCTGCCCGGTGGCCGGGTCGAACCAGACGATTCCCTCGCCGGTGCAAAGTTCCAAAAACCCCATCCGTTCGCCCATCGGCACCTTGCCAAGGGCGTGAACGGCGGTGGCACCCAGATGGTCAGTGAACAGCGCCACCTGCAACAGCATTGCCACAACCGCAATCCACCGGGCGAAAGCGCCGGTGAAAGCAAAGGCAATGGTGGCGGGGCGGGCGGCCATCGGGGCGTCCTTGTTGCGGGTCTTTGACCATCCTTGCGGGGGCAGCGGGAAAAAGCAATCCCCGGATGGTGGCTCTGCCCTAGCGCGGCGCGCGGCGGATTTCCTTGACCAAGGTCAAATGCATCTTTTCCGCCGGGTCTGGCGCGGGGCCGCTGGCGTGGCGCCTTTGGCGCGGCTATGCAGGGCCAGGGGAGGCGCCGATGTCATCTGTCAGTGTGGCCGCATTCGCGGGGTTTCGTCTCGGGCTTGGGCTGATCGTGGCGATCGGCGCGCAAAACGCCTTTGTGCTGCGCCAGGGGCTGCGGCGCGAGCATGTCTTTGCGGTGGCGCTGTTTTGCGCCGCCTCCGATGCGGCGCTGATTGGCCTTGGTGTTTCAGGCTTTGGCGCGATGGCGAAACTGGCGCCCTGGGCTGCCGAGACGATGCGCTGGGGCGGCGTGGCCTTTCTGCTCTGGTATGGGGTTCGCGCCGCGCGTGCCGCCTGGCGGGGCGGCGA
>CAZPWV010000340.1:1670-1954 GCA_964590825.1 uncultured Rhodobacter sp.
AGCGGCTGGAGGCGGGCGAGGGGGCGGCCCCCACCCTGCGTGCGGTGCTGGCCACGGTGGCGGTGCTGACCTGGGCAAACCCGCATGTCTGGCTGGATACGGTGGTGCTTCTGGGCTCGATTTCGGCGCAGTTTCCGGGGCAGGGACTGGCCTTTGCGCTGGGGGCGATGACGGCCTCCTTTGCCTTTTTCTTCACGCTGGCCTATGGGGCGCGGGCGCTGGCGCCGCTCTTTGCCCGGCCGCTGGCCTGGCGGGTGCTGGATGCGCTGGTGGCGCTCATCATG
>CAZPWV010000341.1:0-1062 GCA_964590825.1 uncultured Rhodobacter sp.
ATCTCGGCGCGGTGGGTGTTGCCGGTGACATCGGTCAGCATGTTGCGCAGCAGCCGGTCGATCAGCCAGGGCGGCGGCAGGGCGCCCCCCGCGACCGGATCGCCGATCTGCGCCAAGGCGATTTCAAGTTCGTAAAGCGTGTCATGGCGGGCTTCGTCGATGCGCGGTGCCTGGCTGGTGGGGCCGATGAACAGGCCCGAAAACAGATAGCTCAGGCAGGGGTGGCGCTGCCAGATCAGGATCAGCGATTTCAAGAGGTCGGGGCGGCGCAGAAAGGGGCTGTCGGCGGGTGTGGCACCGCCCACCACCACATGATTGCCACCGCCGGTGCCGGTGTGGCGGCCGTCGATCATGAACTTGTCGGCGCCCAACCGGCTTTCGCGGGCCTCGGCATAGACCGCCTCGGTGGTGGCGACACAGTCGGCCCAACTGTGTGCGGGATGGATATTGACCTCGATCACGCCGGGGTCGGGGGCGACGCGGATCACGTTGAGCCGGGCGTCGTGGGGCGGCGCATAGCCCTCGATATGGATCGGCAGACCCAGCTCGGCGGCGGTCAGTTCGGCGGCCGCGATCAGATCGAGATAATCCTCCAGCGCATCGCAGGGCGGCATGAACAGGCACAGCCGCCCGTCGCGCGGCTCGATGGCGATGGCGGTGCGCACATGCGCCCCGGAGGGGTCCGCGCCCTGTGCGGTCTGCGTCTGCCGGGCCTGAGCCTGTGCGGTCTGCGTATCGGCGGCGCTGCGGGTGGATTTCTGCGCGTGCTCGGGGCTGGTGGCGGGGATCAGGGCTGCGCGCTCGGCGGCCTCGGTTGCGGCCTCCTCGGCGGCGAGCCGGTCGATCTCGGCCTGCAATTCGGCCCGCCGGCGTGCCACGCCAAGGTGAAAATCGGGCAAGGGCGCGGTGGCGGTGGCGGCGGCCGGATCGGCGGGGTAATTGTAGGGATAGGCGGCCGGCGCCACCCAGGGCAGCGCGCCCAGCGGCAGCCGGAACCCAACCGGGCTGTCACCCGGCACAAGAAACAGATGCCCCCGGCGCGGTTTCCACAATTCCGAGCGC
>CAZPWV010000341.1:1072-1951 GCA_964590825.1 uncultured Rhodobacter sp.
ATTTCGGCGCCCCGGCGCGGGCCTGCCAGCGCTGGATCGGCAGCACATAGCCCGAAGGCTCGGTGAGGCCGCGGTTGAACACGCGGGCATAGCGGGCGCGGTCTTCGGGGTTTTTCAGCTTCGGGTTTTCGGGCGAGACATTGGGCGGCAGGTTCGCCTCTTTCAGGATCCATTCGCCGGGGTCTTCGTAGGCAGGCTGGGCAAACTGGCCCTCCAGCCCCAGATGCCGGGCGAAGCTGGCCAGAAACTGCCCGGCCTCGTTTGCGCCCACCGGCTGCGGGCTGGCCTCGCGGGCGATCAGCGCGGGGTTGCGCCAGACCGGCTGGCCATCGGTGCGCCAGTAAAGCGAAAAGGTCCAGCGCGGCAGGCTCTCACCCGGATACCATTTGCCCTGCCCGTAGTGCAGGAACCCCCCCGGCGCGAAACGGGCCTGGAGGCGGCGGATCAGCGTATCGGCGAGCGCGCGTTTTTGCGGCCCCACGGCCTCGGTGTTCCATTCCGCGGTTTCGAAATCGTCGGTGCTGACGAAGGTCGGCTCGCCGCCCATGGTCAGGCGCACATCGCCCGCATTCAGCCGTTCATCGACCTGTGCACCAAGCGCATCGAGCCGCGCCCAGGCGGCATCGGAAAAGGGTTTGGTGATGCGCGGATGCTCGGCCACGCGGCGGACCGTCATGTCGAAGTCAAAGCGCACCTCGGGCTGGCCGGCGGCGGTAAAGCCCCCGGCAATCGGCGCGGCATTGCGGTAATGCGGCGTTGCGGCCAGCGGAATATGGCTTTCGCCGGTCAGCAGGCCCGAGGTCGGGTCCAGCCCGACCCAGCCGGCACCGGGCAGATAGATCTCGACCCAGGCGTGCAGATCGGTGAAATCGACCTCGG
>CAZPWV010000342.1:0-1949 GCA_964590825.1 uncultured Rhodobacter sp.
TGGCGACCGAGGCGGGCAGCACCAGCCCGCTCAGGTTCACCGCGAGCCCGGCGGAGATGCCGATGACCAGAGGCTGGGTCAGGATGGCCAGCACCATCTGACCGGCGAGCTTCGGCGCCGGATGGCCGAGCCCGTGGCTGCGCACCAGCTCCATCACCGTGATGCCGAAGGCATAGAGGATCGGCGAATGGATCGAGATGATGGCGAAGTTGGCGGCCAGTGCCGCCGGGCCATAGGCGCGTTCGGTGATCGGCACGCCCAGAAGCAGCGAGTTGGAAAACAGACAGGCAAAGCCGATCGCCACCGCCTCTGGCCCGGTGCGGCGCAGCGCCAGCCGCGCCACGGTGATGCCGATGGCAAAAGAGATCAGCGCCCCGGCGTAAAAGCTGACCATCAGCCCAAGATCGTAGCTGGCGCCCAGATCGAGCCGGGCAATCGAGCGGGCCAGCAGCACCGGCACGGCGAAATTCTGTGCGAAGCGCATCAGCCCATCGACCGCGCTTTCCGAAAACAGTCCTTTCCAGGCAACCACATAGCCAAAGCCGATGACCAGAAACACCGGCAAGATGACATCGATCAGCCCGGTCATGATGCGGGCAGTTCCAGCACCATGCCATCATAGGCGGCGTGGATATGGGCGGGGGTTTCGGCCTCCACCGCGCCATGATCGAGATCGATGTGCATATTGGTCAGCACGGCGGTTTTCGGCGCGGCACGGGCGATCCAGTCCAGCGCCAGCGCCAGATGGGCATGGGTCGGGTGCGGCGTGCGGCGCAGCGCGTCGAGCACCCAGCAGTCGAGACCGTGCAGATGCGCCCAGGCCGGTTCGGGGATCGCCGAGACATCGGGCAGATAGGCCAGCGTGCCGATGCGAAAGCCAAGCGCGTCGATATTGCCATGCGCCACCTTGAACGGTTGCAGCGCGATGGCCCCGCCCGGCCCGGAAATTTCGAACGCCCCCTCGTGGATCGAGCGCAGGTCGCAGATTGGCGGATAATTGCTGTCGGGCGGTTGCACGAAAGCATAGCCGAAACGGCTCAGCAGCGCCTCGGTGGTGTCGCCATCGGCATAGACCGGCAGCCGCGCCTGCAGGTTGTAGGTGATCTGGCGCAGGTCATCGAGCCCATGCACATGATCGGCATGGGAATGGGTATAGACCACCGCATCCAGCGTGCCCACCCCGGCCCGCAAGAGCTGTTCGCGCAGGTCGGGCGAGGTGTCGATCAGCACCCGCGTGATGCCACCGGGGCCAAGCCGCTCGACCAGCATCGAACAGCGCATCCGGCGGTTTTTCGGGTTGGAGGGGTCGCAATCGCCCCAATGCCCGCCAATGCGCGGCACGCCGCCCGACGAGCCGCAGCCCAGGATGGTGAAGCGCAGCGTGTCGCTCATGCAGGGCTCCCGGCGGCGGCTTTGGCAAAGAGGCGGTCGAAATTGGCATTGGTGGCGGCGGCAAATTCGGCATAGCTCAGCCCGAAAAGCCCGGCCCCGATCCGCGCGGTCTGCGCGGCATAGGCGGGTTCGTTGCGGCGGCCGCGATGGGGCGGCGGCGCCAGATAGGGCGCATCGGTTTCCACCAGGATCCGCTCCAGCGGGGCGGCGGCAAAGATATCGCGGATCTCCTGGCTTTTCGGAAAGGTCGCCACCCCCGACATCGACAGGTAAAACCCCAGATCAAGCGCGGTGCGCGCCAGCGCCGGGCCGGAGGAAAAGCAGTGCATCACGCAGGAATAGGGCCGCTCCTTCATCGTTTCGGTGAGGATCGTGGCCATATCCGCATCGGCGGCGCGGGAATGGATGATGAGCGGCAGGCCGGTATCCTGCGCCGCCGCAATATGGATGCGCAGGCTTTGCTTTTGCACCGCGGCGCTTTCGGCGGTGTAGTGGTAATCGAGCCCGGTCTCGCCCAGCCCGACAAATTTCGGATGCGCCGCCAGCGCCACCAGTTC
>CAZPWV010000343.1:0-1948 GCA_964590825.1 uncultured Rhodobacter sp.
AGCCGCCCGGCCAAACCCGCGTCGTGGTGGCGATGTCGGGTGGCGTCGACAGTTCGGTGGTCGCCGCGATGCTGAAAGACGAGGGCTATGACGTGGTCGGCGTCACGCTTCAGCTTTATGACCACGGCGCCGCGCTGGCCAAGAAGGGCGCCTGCTGTGCGGGGCAAGACATTCACGATGCCCGCCGCGTGGCCGAGGCCATGGGTTTTGCGCATTATGTGCTCGATTACGAAAACACCTTCCGCGAGGCGGTGATCGAGGAATTTGCCGATGCCTATCTGGCCGGGGCAACGCCGGTGCCCTGCATCCGCTGCAACGAGCGGGTGAAGTTCAAGGATCTGCTGGAAACCGCCCGCGATCTGGACGCCGATTGCATGGCAACCGGGCATTACATCCAGCGCAAGACCGGCCCGCAGGGGGCCGAGCTGCATTGCGCCGCCGATGCGATGCGCGACCAGAGCTATTTCCTCTTTTCGACCACGCAGGAACAGCTTGATTTCCTGCGCTTTCCGCTTGGCCATCTGGGCTCAAAGGCCGAAACAAGGGCGCTTGCGGCGCGTTACGGGCTGAGCGTGGCCTCGAAGCCCGACAGCCAGGACATCTGCTTCGTGCCAAACGGCAACTATGCCGCCGTGATCGAAAAGCTGCGCCCCGGCGCGGCCGATCCGGGCGAGATTGTCGATCTTTCGGGCCGGGTGCTGGGCACGCACAAAGGCGTCATTCACTACACCATCGGCCAGCGCCGGGGCCTGGGCATTGGCGGCCTGGGCGAAAACCCGCTTTACGTTGTGCGCCTTGACCCCGACACGCGCCGGGTGATTGTCGGCCCGAAAGAGGCGCTCGCCACCGCGCGCGTGCCCCTGCGCGAGATCAACTGGCTTGGTGATGCGCCGCTGACCAGCCGCGCCGAATGGCCGGTGCGGGTGCGCATCCGCTCCACCCGCGCCCCGCGCGAGGCGGTGCTGCGACCGATTTCCGCCACCGAGGCCGAGGTGGAACTGCTCTCGCCCGAGGAAGGCGTCAGCCCCGGCCAGGCCTGTGTGTTTTACGAAACCGAAGGCAGCCGCGTGCTGGGCGGCGGCTGGATCTGGAAAGGGTGAGCCACACCCCCGGCGCCCGCGCCGGGATCAAATGCTCCCGTGGAGCCTTTGACGTGGCGAATGCCCGAAGCGCAAGCGCAGGGCGGCCAAGACGCCCCTCTCCTATTTCCCCATCACATACTCGCCCGGCGCGGCGCCCAGGTCGGGGCCCATCGGCGGCGGTGGCGTCTCTGCGCTCCCCCCCTTGGCGCGCAGCCATTCGGCCCAAGGCCCCCACCAGGACCCCGCCTGTTTGGGCACCTGCGCGGCCCAGTCTGCGGCGCCGGGATGGGACTGGCCCTTTTTGCGCGTCATCAGCCGGTAGTTTGCCCTGGCCGAACCGGGCGGTGCCACGATACCGGTGTTATGCCCGCCCGAAACCAGCGCGAAACTGACCTCGGAGGCCATCAGCCAGGTGAGTTTGAACACCGAATTCCACGGCGCGATATGGTCATGCTCGGTCGCCACGGCAAAAACCGGGGCCGTGATGTCTTGCAGGAATATCGGCCCGCCCCCCGCCTGCATCCGCCCCTCGGCCAGGTCATTGTCCAAAAACAGCCGGCGCAGATATTCCGAATGCATCCGGTAGGGCATCCGCGTGGCATCCTTCGACCAGCCCCCCAGCGCCGAAGCCTCATCCCGACTGCCCAGCATGTATTCGCGCACCAGCTTCGACCAGACGAGATCTTGCGATTTCAGCATCGAAAACGTGCCCGCCATGGCGGATTTGTCGAGGAAGCCTTCCTCCCACATCATGTCTTCGAGCAATGCCAACTGGTCTTCGTTGGTAAAGAGGCTCAATTCTCCGGCTTCGGTAAAATCGACCTGCGCGGCCAGCATGGTCAGCGAGGCCAGCCGGTCATCGCCGT
>CAZPWV010000344.1:0-1947 GCA_964590825.1 uncultured Rhodobacter sp.
TCAAAGGGCCCGGTCGGGTCGGACAGCGCGACAAAGGCAAAGCGGTTGCCCTTGGCCGATTTGCGCTCCGATCGCGCCGCCACCTGCCCGGCAATCTTGCCGATGAACGCGCCGGTGCCGATGGCCTTTGCGGTAACCTCTGCAAGAGTCAGGATTTTCTTGCGCCGGAGCGCGGGAAGATAATCGTCAAGCGGATGGCCCGAGAGGTAAAAGCCGACCGCCTTGTGCTCTTCGGCCAGGCGCTCGGCGGGCAGCCAGTCGTCGGTATCGGCCATGCGCGGCGGCGGCAGGTCGTCGCCCGCCTCGCCAAAAAGCGACACCTGCGCCGAGGCCCGCGCCTCGATCACCGCCGCGGACCAGGCCAGCAGCGCCTCGAGGCTTTCGAACACCCGCTTGCGGTTCGGGTCGAGCCGGTCAAAGGCGCCGGCCCGGGCCAGCATTTCCAAAGGCCGCTTGCCGATGCGCTTCAGATCGCAGCGCCGGGCAAAATCGGTCAGGTCGCGGAAGGGCTCGGCCCCCCGCGCCTCGGTGATGAGTTTCATCGCCTCGACGCCAACGTTTTTCAGCGCGCCGAGCGCATAGACAAGCTCCTGGTTCACCACGTCAAAGGTGGCCTCGGAGCGGTTCACGCAGGGCGCCACCACCGCCAGCCCAAGGCCGCGCCGCGCCTCGGCCAGATAGATCGCCAGCTTGTCGGTCAGGTGAATATCGCAGTTCATCACGCCGGCCATGAACTCGACCGGGTGATTGGCCTTCAGCCAGGCGGTTTGATAGCTGACAATCGCATAGGCGGCGGCGTGCGACTTGTTGAACCCGTAATTTGCGAATTTCTCCAGAAGATCAAAGACTTCGCCAGATTTTTTCGGGTCGATCCCATGCGTGACCTTGGCGCCCTCAAGGAATTTCGGCCGCTCCTTGGCCATTTCCTCGGGGTTCTTCTTGCCCATCGCACGGCGCAGAAGATCGGCCCCGCCAAGCGAGTAGCCCGCCATCACCTGGGCAATCTGCATCACCTGTTCCTGATAGACGATGATGCCCTGCGTTTCCTTTAAAATATGGTCGATGGTCGGGTGGATCGATTCGAGATCCCGCTGGCCGTTCTTCACCTCGCAATAGGTGGGAATGTTCTCCATCGGGCCGGGGCGGTAAAGCGCCACCAGCGCCACGATATCTTCGATGCAGGTGGGTTTCATGCGCCGCAGCGCATCCATCATGCCCGAGCTTTCCACCTGGAACACCGCGACCGTCCGGGCCTGGGCGTAAAGCTCGTAGGTGGTGGCATCATCAATCGGGATCAGGTTGATGAGGTTTTCCGAGCCGGGCGCGGGGGTGTAAAGTGTCTCTCCGGCGGCGTTCACATGCAGCGGACGGCCCGATTTGCGGATCAGATCCACCGCGTTCTGAATCACGGTCAGCGTCTTCAGCCCGAGAAAGTCGAACTTCACCAGCCCCGCCTGTTCGACCCATTTCATGTTGAACTGGGTGGCCGGCATATCCGAGCGCGGGTCTTGATACAGCGGCACCAGTTCATCCAGTGGCCGGTCGCCAATCACCACGCCGGCGGCATGGGTGGAGGCATTGCGCAACAGCCCCTCGATGGCCTGCGCATAGTTCAAAAGCCGCTGCACCACCTCTTCGGCGCGGGCGGCCTCGCGCAGGCGTGGCTCATCGGCCAGCGCCTTTTCAATCGAAACCGGCTTTACCCCCTCGACCGGGATCATCTTCGACAGCTTGTCCACATGGCCATAGGACATTTGCAGCACCCGGCCCACGTCGCGCACGGCGGCCTTCGAAAGCAGCGCGCCGAAGGTGATGATCTGCCCCACCTTGTCGCGGCCGTATCTGCCCTGCACATAGCGGATCACCTCTTCGCGGCGGTCCATGCAGAAGTCGATGTCGAAGTCGGGCATGCTGACCCGTTCGGGGTTCAGGAACCGCTCAAACAGC
>CAZPWV010000345.1:0-1945 GCA_964590825.1 uncultured Rhodobacter sp.
CGCGTCGGTATAGGTGGATTTCAGCTTGGCAATCTGGCGCCAGTCCAGCACCCGCGCCGCCAGTTCGGCGGCTTGGCCATGACCTTCCAGCGTGGTGATGTCTTCGAGCACATCGGCGCCGGTGGCATAGGCCCCGGTCTTGCCCTTTTCGCCGCCGGGCACGCCCATCACGTCAAACAGAATCTCGCCCAGTTGCTTGGGGCTGCCAACGTTGAAGGGCCGCCCGGCAAGGCGCTGGATTTCTTCTTCCAGCCCCGCCATGCGCTGCGCGAACACGTTCGACATCCGCACCAGAACCGAGGGCTCCACCTTGATGCCCGCCATTTCCATCTCGGCCAGCACCGGCACCAGGGGCCGCTCCAGCGTTTCATAAACCGTGGTAACGCGGGCCTGGTGCAGCATCGGGCGCAACCGCTGCCACAGCCGCAGCGTGACATCGGCATCCTCGGCGGCATAGGGCACAGCCTTCGCGATCGCCACCTTGTCAAAGGTGATCTGCGCCTTGCCCGAACCGAGCAAGTCCTTGATCGGAATCGGCCGGTGACCCAGATATTCCTCGGACAGCGCATCCATCCCATGGCCGTGCAGACCGGAAAAAAGCGCGTAAGACATCAGCATCGTGTCATCGAACGGCGCCACGCGGATGCCGTTTCGGGCGAAGATCTTCCAGTCGTATTTCATGTTCTGACCGATCTTCAGGATGCTTTCATCCTCCAGAACGGGCTTGAGCAGGGCCAACGCCTCGGCCATGCCCATCTGCCCCGCCGCGCGGGTGGTGGTGCCGAAAAGATCATCGCCGCCGCTGGTATGGCCCAAGGGAATATAGGCCGCCTTGCCGGGCGCGGTGGCAAGCGATACCCCCACCAGATCGGCCTGCATCTCGTCAAGCGAGGTGGTCTCGGTATCGACCGCAAGCACGCCCAAGGCCCGCGCCTCGTCAAGCCAGCGGGCGAGCGTGGGCGCATCGGTGATGCTCGCATAGGCGGTGGTGTCGATCGGCGCCACTGTCGCGGCCTGCGGCACCAAAGCGGCCTGCGGCGCCGCCCCCTCGGCCCAGCGCGCTGCCGCCACCCCGGCCGGATCGGCCCCCGGCAGCGGCGCGGCAAGGCCAAACCTGTCAGCCACGCGCTTGCTCAGGGTGCGGAACTCCATCGCGTTGAGAAAGTCCATCAGCGCTGCGGGCTCGGGGTCTTTCACCTCCAGAGTGTCCAGCCCGAAATCCAGCGGCACATGCGCGTCGAGCGTGACAAGGCGTTTGGAAAGCCGGATCTGATCGGCGAAATTCACCAGCGTTTCGCGCCGCTTGGGCTGCTTGATCTCACCGGCACGTTCGAGCAGCGTTTCCAGATCGCCATATTCGACAATCAACTGCGCCGCGGTCTTGATGCCAATGCCGGGGGCACCGGGCACGTTGTCAACCGAATCGCCCGCCAGCGCCTGCACGTCGATCACCCGCTCGGGCGGCACGCCGAATTTTTCTTCCACCTCGGCCGGGCCAAGGCGCAGGTTCTTCATCGCGTCGAGCATCTCGACCCCGCCGCCGACAAGCTGCATCAGATCCTTGTCGGAGGAAATGATCGTCACCCGGCCCCCCGCCTCGCGCGCCTGCCGGGCAAGGGTGGCAATGATGTCATCGGCCTCGAAGCCGGAAATTTCGAGACAGGCCAGATTGAAGGCCTTTGTCGCCGCGCGGGTGAGCGGAAACTGCGGCCGCAGATCCTCGGGCGGCGGCGGGCGGTTGGCCTTGTAGGCGGGGTAGAGATCGTTGCGGAAGGTCTTCGAGGAATAGTCAAAGATCACCGCCGCATGGGTGGGCGCCTCGGGGCCCTTGGCGTCCTCGATGTAGCGAAAGATCATGTTGGCAAAGCCCGCCACCGCGCCGATCGGCAGCCCGTCCGACTTGCGGGTAAGCGGCGGCAGCGCGTGATAGGCGCGGAAGATGAAG
>CAZPWV010000346.1:0-1931 GCA_964590825.1 uncultured Rhodobacter sp.
GAGCCCGCCATCGCCAGCCCGGCCAGATCGCCCTTCACATCGGCCATGAACACCGGCACCCCGGCGGTGGAAAAGGCTTCCGCCAGCACCTGCAGGGTGACCGTCTTGCCGGTGCCGGTGGCGCCCGCGATCAGCCCATGGCGGTTGCCATATTTGAGCAGCATCTGCTGCGCCGTGCCGTAGCCCTCGCCGCCGCCGCCCACGAAAATACCCGTCTCGGTCAATACACCCGTCATGCCACCCTCTTGCCTGAACCCGCACCTGCGGCGGGCTAAATCGGTTTGGCCCAACAATACTTGTTTAACCCTTTTGTGCCAGAGTCGAAATCGTCCCGGTGTGCCACATGGCGGCGGGACACTTCCTCCCTGTCAGACTGGCCGCGCCCTCGGGCGCGGCTTTTTTCACCCCAAAACAGAGGTTTGCGGCATATGTATTTGACAGTTGACCTGCACCGGGTTCCGCACTAGCGTCGCTGCCAATGACATAGTCGGCCCGTCCGACAGGGGGAAAAGCGAAGGGTTCCGGCAGCGGAACCCTTTTGCCATTTGCCCCGCACCGCGGCGGGCACATCGGGGAGGCACCTCTGCGGGCGTTCCACGACAGGCTCACGCAACTGTCACCGCAGGCCGCCGCCGATCCGCGCCGCGCCGGGTTTTCCCCCCTGACAGCGCCCGCCCCCCATGCTAAGGGGGCGCAGTCTCGCAGGAGGAATGAACGATGACCGCGTCAAAGAAAACCCTCGCACTGGCACTTGCCCTTGGCCTGATCGCGCCGCTTGCCCAGGCCCAGGACACCGCCGCCCCGGCTGCGGAACCGGCAGCGCCCGAAGCGGCAGCCCCCGCCGCCCCGGCCCCGGAAACGGCCGCCCCCGCTGCGGCCCCCGAAGCGGCCGCCCCCGCCGCCTCGGCGGAAGGCCCCGGAACGCTTTATACCGCCAAGACCGTCGACTCCTGGCAGGTGCAATGCCTGCGCACCGAAGACGGCAAGGATCCTTGCGAGATGTTCCAGTTGCTGAAGGATGCAGATGGCAACAAGGTCGCCTCGATCTCGGTCATGGCCTTCCCGGACAATGGGGATGCCGCGGCCGGAGCCACCATCGCCACGCCGCTCGAAACCCTGCTTTCGCCTGGCCTCTCGTTGCAGATCGACACCGCCGAGCCGGTGCGGATGCCCTTCCACCATTGCGACGCCGGCAGCTGCTATGCGAATTTCGCGTTGACCAGCGATCAGCTTGGCCGGCTGAAAAAAGGCAATGCGATCAAGATGGCCGTGGTGCCGCTTTACGCCCCCGACAAGCCGGTAGACCTGCAGATCTCGCTCAAGGGCTTCACCGCCGCCTATGACGCAATCGCGGCAACGGCAAAATAGAAAACCTCTCAAGAACGCCATGCAAGCCATTGATAACGCCGCCTTTCTGGGCGGCGTTATGCTTTGCCTAGCACCAGCACCGCATTCAGCCCGCCAAAGGCGAAAGCGTTCGACATCACCACCTCCACCCGCGCCGCGCGCGCCACATTGGGCACCACATCAAGCGGGCAATCGGGGTCGGGGGTGTCGTAATTCAGCGTGGGCGCAATCACCCCCTCGCGCAGGGCCATCAGGCAGGCCAGAAGCTCCACCGCGCCGGTGGCGCCAATGCAATGGCCATGCATCGCCTTGGTGGAACTGACCGGAATTTCCGGCGTCCGGGCGCCAAAAACCTCGGCAATCGCCGCCGCCTCAGTGCGGTCATTGGCGGCCGTGCCGGTGCCATGGGCGTTGATATAGCCCACCGCATCGGCGCCCAGCCCGGCATCGGCCAGCGCCCCGCGCATCGCCCGCATGGCGCCCGAAACCGAGGGCATGACAATATCCCCGGCATCGGAAGTCATGCAGAAACCCTTGATTTCCGCCAGAATTTCCGCTCCACGGGCCTGCGCGCCGGCAAGGCT
>CAZPWV010000347.1:0-1931 GCA_964590825.1 uncultured Rhodobacter sp.
ATGAGCACGTCGATGCCCACATGGATGCCGGTGCGCACGCCATAGGCGGCGCCGAATTTCGCCATCCAGACGAACATGATGATGGTCAGTTCCTGCGCCCAGACCAGGTTGAGCCCGCGCAGGGAAAAGTAGAATTTCTTCGCCGCATCCGAGGCGGCCTGCATGTCGTGGGATTTGAACCAGCCCACGAAATCGGCGGTGAAGCCAAGGGCGAAACGGTGGGTGACCGAGGCGAAAATAAGCACCGTCGCCGCCGCAATCAGCGCGCCGATCAGCACTTCTTCGGCCCGGTCAAGGATGCGCATCATGGCAAACCTCGTGGGCAGGAGGATGGGGGGGGTGGGGCGGCCCCGCAAGGCCGCCCCGGTCAGGCTCAGTTGGCCGTGGCCGCTTTCACCGCGGCAATGGTTTCGGCGCCGATGCGCTCTGCCATCTGCTCATGCACCGGCGCGAGGGCGGCCATCCAGGCGGCGCGCTCTTCCTCGGTCAGCTCATGGAACTCGGTGGTGCCGGCGGCCTGCATCGCGGCAAGCGCCTTGTCGTTTTCTTCCTTGGCGATGCCATTGGCATAGGTGGTGGCCTCGGCCATCGCCTTGTCGAGCCCTTCGCGGACATCGGCCGGCAGCCCGTCCCAGAACTGCTTGTTCACGATCACCGCATAGCCCAGATAACCGTGGTTCGACAGCGTGGCGTGCTTTTGCACCTCGTTCATCTTTTGCGTGAACATGTTCGAGGGCGGGTTTTCGGTGCCATCGACAACGCCGGTCTGCAGCGCCTGATAGACTTCCGAGAAGGCCATGACCTGCGGCACCGCGCCGAGCGCGTTCATTTCCGCCTCGAGCACTTTCGAGGACTGGATGCGCATCTTCTGCCCCAGGAAGTCATCGGGGGTTTTCAGCGGGCTGTTGGCCGACATGATCTTGAAGCCGTTGTCCCAATAGGCCAGGCCCGAAATGCCCTTGTCGGCCAGTTTGGCAAAGAGCATCTTGCCCACCTCGCCCTCGGTCACCTTGTGCAGGGCCTCGTAGCTGGGGAAGATATAGGGCAGGTCGAACACTTCGAAATCCTGCACGCCAAGCGGGCCGAACTTGGCAAGGCTGGGGGCCAGCATCTGAACGGCGCCCAGTTGCAGCGCCTCAAGCTCTTCCTTGTCCTTGTAAAGCTGGCTGTTGGGGTAAACCTCAACATTCACCGCACCGTTGGTATAGGCCTCGGCCAGTTCCTCGAACTTGGCGGCGCCCTTGCCCTTGGGCGTATCGGGCGAAACAACGTGGCTGAATTTGATGACGATCGGTTCGGCCAGAGCCGGGGCGGCAATGGCAAGGCTCAGGGCAGTGGCGCCGGCAAGGGCGGCCAGAGTGCGACGGGTCAGCATATGATTCTCCTCCGGTCTCCGCCCTCCTCGGCGGATCCTCTCTTCCATGCGAAATATTCCGCTCCGGCGCTATTGCGGCTTTCCGCAATTGGCCTCTAGGCTGGGGCAAATGCCCCGTGGAAAGGAAAGCCCATAGCGCCGCCACTGCCCGACGACCCGCCCCTGAGCGGGCCTGCCCGGCCCGAGGCCTGGCGTGCGGACACCCTGTTCGGGGTGCGCCGCCCCGATCTGCTGTCGCTCATTCCGCTGGTGGCCATCGTCGCGCTGGTGGCGCTGGTGGGGGCGCTGGTCTGGGTGGTGGCGCGGGCCGATGCCGAACGCGCCCGCACCAAACTGGCCACCGATGCGCTCTGGGTCGAACAGACGCTGCGGTTTCAGATGTCGGTCGATGAAGACCTGCTGGTGCGGTTGGCGCTCGAGGCGGCGGGCGGCACCGCGCAGCCGGTGCTGGCGGCCCGCGCAAGGGTGCATCTGGCGGCCAACCCCGAGACCCTTGCGATCCGCTGGTTCGACCGCGAGGGGCAGTTCCTGCACGATCGACTGCTCGGCACCCGGC
>CAZPWV010000348.1:0-1905 GCA_964590825.1 uncultured Rhodobacter sp.
TTCGGGCAATATCACCACCGCCTTCATCGCCGAGGAATACCCCGAGGGTTTTCAGGGCGTCACGCTCGATGCCGAGATGCTCAAACGCGTCGCCGCCGCCACCGCCGCGATGAACCGCGTGGCCGAAATTCGCCGCACCAAGATTTCGGGCACGCTGGGCAATCACGAACGCCGGGTGGGCGATGACTGGGTGGTGTCGCTGCAAGGCGAGGCATTCGCGGTCACCATTGCGGCGGACAAGGCCGGTTCGACCGTGCGCTTTGAAGACGGCACCTCGCTGCGGGTGGAAAGCGGCTGGACGCCGGGCCAATCGCTGGCAAAGCTTGCGGTCGAGGGCCGCCCGCTGGTGCTCAAAGTGGGCAAGATCCCCTCGGGCTTCCGCATCCGGCTGCGTGGCGCCGATCTGAAGGTGCATCTGCGCAGCCCGCGCCAGCACGAACTGGCGCTGCTGATGCCCGAGAAACTGCCGCCCGACACCTCGAAATTCCTGCTCTGCCCGATGCCGGGGCTGGTGGTGAAAATCGCCGTCGAAGAGGGGCAGGAGGTGCAGGAGGGGCAGGCGCTGGCCACCGTCGAGGCGATGAAGATGGAAAACATCCTCAAGGCCGAACGCAAGGGCGTGGTGAAAAAGATCAATTGCGCCGCCGGGGCCTCGCTCAAGGTCGATGACATCATCATGGAATTCGAGTGATGTCAGCGGCGCGGCCCATGGTGCGTGGCCTGGGGGCTTGGCCCCCCGCCGCCCCTGCGGCTGCGCAATCTCCTGCGGCGCCCCGGTTGGGCGCGGTGATTTTGCCGGGCAATTGCGTCAAATCCTACGGGTTGGCGCGGCCCTCGCCCCCGCGCCGTGCCGGGCCAAGGGATAAAGCGGTTTTCCGTCAAGGGCTTGGCCCTGCCCATTGGCGGCGGCATGGGTCTGGGCGCGGGGCAACGGCGGCATTTGTTTCAAATCCGCGCCTTAAGCCTATGTTTCGACATGGTTTTGCACAATCGGTTCTGGGTCTGATGTGCCTGCGCATTCCGCGCGGGGCGGGCCCGCTGCCGGTTGTGACAATGGACGTTATCTTGCATGTCGGTGCGCATCGCACCGCCACCACCTCGCTGCAGGCGTGGATGGTGCAAAACGAAGACGCCCTTGGCTCGGCGGGCATTGCGGTCTGGGGGCCGGCCATCACGCGTTCGGGCCGTTTTGCCGGGCTTGTCAAACGCCCCGACTGGGTCAGCGCCAGCGATGAGGCCGAGGCCCGCGCCTCTTCCGTCGCGCTGCGCTTTGAAATCGACCGGCTGCAAGAGGCGGGCTACCGCGCGCTGGTGATTTCCGAAGAGAACTGTCTGGGCACGATGCGGCTGTGTCTGGAACAGGAAACGCTTTACCCCGATGTGGCGGGGCGCCTTCGCCGCATCGTGACCGCGCTTGGCCCGCATCTGAGCCGGTTCGCGCTCTCGATCCGCCGGTATGATACCTGGTGGGCCTCGGTTCTGGCCGATCAGCGCAGCCGCGGGCGCGGCCAGATCGAGCCGCGCGGGCTGGACCGTCTGGCCAGCCATCCGCGCAGCTGGAAACGCATCGTGCAGATCCTGCGCGAAGAGGGGCAGGGCCGCCCGGTCACGGTCTGGCCGTTCGAGACCCTGGTGGGCCGCCACGCCGCGCAGATGCAGGCGCTGCTGGGCTGTGCGCTGCCCGACGGGCTTTATGACCACGGCCGGGTGATGAACGCCTCCGACCGCGAAACCACGGGCGGCTCGCCCTTCAGCCTTGCCCAGCGCGCCGCCATGGCCTCGCGCTATCTCGAAGACCTTGCCTGGCTGGCCGCCCCGCGCCCCGGCCTTTCATTCATCGAAAACGACGCCGCAACCCTGGGGGCACATCCGGGGGCGGTGACAGCGGAAGAAGGAACGTTCCAT
>CAZPWV010000349.1:0-1889 GCA_964590825.1 uncultured Rhodobacter sp.
GTAAAAGCCCTTCCGCAGCGCGTCAAAGCTGCCCCAATGTTCCATATGTTCAGGATCGATATTGGTGACGATGGCGATGGTCGCGGGCAGGCGGTTGAACGAGCCGTCGGATTCGTCGGCCTCGACCACCATCCATTCGCCCGCCCCCGCCCGCGCGTTCGAGCCATAGGCGTGGATCACCCCGCCATTGATGACCGTGGGGTCAAAGCCGCCCTTGTCCAGAAGCGTCGCCACCATGGTGGTGGTGGTGGTCTTGCCATGCGTGCCCGCCACCGCGATGTTGGAGCGCAGCCGCATCAGTTCGGCCAGCATCTCGGCGCGGCGCACCACCGGCAGGTGGCGTTTGCGCGCCTCTTCCAGTTCGGGGTTGCCCGGCTTGATCGCCGATGACATCACCACCACGCCCGCCGCGCCGATGTTTTCCGCGCGCTGGCCCTCGAAGAAGGTCGCGCCCAGTTCCACCAGCCGGTCGGTGATCTTGCTGGCTTTCGCATCCGAGCCCTGCACCGCAAAGCCCTGCGTCATCAGCACCTCGGCAATGCCCGACATGCCGATGCCGCCGATGCCGATGAAATGGATGGGGCCCAGTTCTCCGGGCAGTTTGGTGGCGTTCATGGGCGTGGTCCTGCAAGCTGTTCAACCAGGGCAACAAGCCGCCCCGTGGCATCGGGAAGCCCCAGCCCCAGCGCGGCCCCGGCCATCTGCACCGCCCCGTCGGGATTGTCCAGCACCAGCGCGACCTGTTCGGCGAGGCTTTGCACCGTGGCGGCGGCCTCGGGCAGCCGGATCGCCCCGCCCGCCTCGACCAGCCCGCGCGCATTCGCGCTTTGGTGGTCGCCGGTGGCGGCGGCATAGGGAATGAGAATGGACGGCCGCCCGATCACCGCGATATCGGCCAGCGACGAGGCCCCCGAGCGCGAGATCACCAGTTGGCATTCGCTCAACCGGCGCGGCACATCGGCGAAAAACGGCTGCACCTCGGCATCGATCCCCGCCTCGGCATAGGCGGCGGCGACCCGAGGCCCATCTTCGGGGCGGGCCTGATGCGCCACCCGCAGATGCCGGCGCAGCCCCTCGCGCAGGCCCGCAAGCGCGGCGGGCACCACATCCGACAGGATCCGCGCCCCCTGCGAGCCGCCGATCACCAGCACCGACATCGGGTAGTCGCCCGGCGGAATATAGGGCGCGGCGGCGCGTTCGATGACCGCGGCGCGCACCGGGTTGCCGGTGTGCAGCCCATGCACCCCGGCCGGAAGATCGGTCGGCCAGGTGCCGCAGGCCAGCGCATTGACCCGCCGCGCAAACAGCCGGTTCACCCGCCCCAGCACGCCGTTTTGTTCATGGATGGCGCGCGGAATGCGCAAGACCCAGGCCGCCGTCAGCGCCGGAATCGTCGGGTAGCCGCCAAAGCCCACCACCACCGCCGGCCGGTCGCGCAGGCTGCGCCAGAGCGAGGCCAGCACCCCGCCCAGAAGCCGCAGCGGCACCGCCAGCCGTGCCAGCGCGCCACCGCGCGCAAAGGTTGCCGAGGCGACCTGTTCGACCGACACCACATGCGGAAAGCCCCCGGCATAGCGCGCGCCGCGCGCATCGGTAGAGAGCTTCACCCGCCAGCCACGCCGCACCATCGCCTCGGCCAGCGCCTGCGCCGGAAACATATGCCCGCCGGTGCCCCCGGCGGCAATCAGCAGAAGCGGCGGTTTTGCGGTGGCCATGGCAGGTTCCTCAGCGCGGGGGACGGCGGGCAAGAAGGTCGGAAATCTCGTTTTGCGGGCGGGCGCGGGTCAGCGCCAAAAGAAAACCCAGCGCAATGCCGCTGGCAATCACCGAAGAGCCGCCATAGCTGACGAAGGGCAGCGTCATCCCCTTGGCCGGCAACAGCCGCACCG
>CAZPWV010000350.1:0-1876 GCA_964590825.1 uncultured Rhodobacter sp.
GCAGATAGCCCAGCAAAGACACCGTCCCAACCCGCGACCGCGGCTTGGGGGGAAGCACCGCAACGGCGGGGGAAGGTGTGGGGGAAGGTGTGGGGGCGGGGGTATCGGTGGGCGGGGTCTCGGACATGGGCGGGCCTTCGGTTCGCGCGGGTTTTCTGCGGTGTGTCAGCCCGTTTGCGCCTTGTCGTTGACGATCGTCACATCGGGCGTCACATCGGGCGTCACATCCTGCCTGCGTCTTGCACTTTATCTTCGGCGGCGTGCATCACGGTCTGGTGAGTGTTACCATGCGTCGCAGCCGCAGCGCCGCGCAAACGCGCTATGGCAGGCCAAAGACTGCCCCGGCAACAAGGAACCGCGCCGCAAGATGTCGGAAATACTGGAAAATCCTCACCCCTGCGGGCGGTGCTTCTTTTACGAGTCGAGCGTCTGGCAGCCGGTCTGCACGGAATCGGTCGCGCTGCTGGCACGCGGGTTTTCGCGCCGCGAACTGGCGGCGGGCGAAACGCTGTTTGACCAGGGCAGCGAGAACCGGGGGGTTTTCTGCGTCTCGCGCGGGCTGATCGCGCTGCGCAGCCACCACCACGATGGCGCCTCGACGCTGCTCCGGCTGTGCTATCCGGGCGAGATTGTCGGGTTCCGCTCGTTCCTGGGGCAGGGGATCCACCAGACCGAGGCGCGGGCTCTGGTGCCGTCGCGGGTCTGTGCGGTGGCGCGGATGAATGCCGAAACCCTGCTGGCCGAGCATCCCGCCATTCTGGAACGGCTGGTGGCGCGCTCGGTGGCCGAGATCGACCGCAGCCACGCGCGGATCATTGCGGCGGCGACGACCTCGAACAAGGACCGTCTGGCCGATCTGCTGATCTGGCTGATGGCGCGCCACGGCAGCCCAGAGGGCGGCCAGACGCGGATGCGCCTGCCCCTGGCGCGGGCCGATCTGGCCGATCTGATCGGGGTGCAGCGCGAAACCATGTCGCGGCTGATCGCCCGGCTGGAGGCCGATGGCGTGTTCCGCTTTGCCGGGCGCGAGGTCTGGATGCAGGGCCGCCCCGACCCGGCAGAGCAGGCAATGGCTGCGGGCGGCGCGATTCAGCGCTGCCGCTAGCGCTGTTGCTCAAAACTGGGAACCGGTTTTGAGCTTCTCGAACATGCGAAACCAATGAGTTAGAGAATGTCGCGTCAATTCGGGTGAACGCGACATGCTCTAGCCGCCGGTCATCCGCGCCAGTTCGGCAATATTGCGCGCCCCCATCTTGGCAAGCACCCGCGAGCGATGCACCTCGACGGTGCGCATGGCGATGCCCAGCGCATCGGCAATTTGCTTGTTCATCAGCCCTTCGAGCATCAGTGCCATCACCTCGGCCTCGCGGCTTGACAGGCTGGCGCGGCGCGCGGCGATGGCTTCGCGGGCGCTGGCCTCGGCGGATTGCGCTGCATGGGTCCGCATGGCGCGCAGGGCGATATCGACGATCTGATTGTCGTTGAAGGGTTTTTCCACGAAGTCAAAGGCCCCGGCCTTGAGCGATTGCACCGCCAGCGGCACATCTGCATGGCCGGTCAGAAAGATCACCGGCGGCAAGGGCGGCACAGGCCCCAGCGCGGCAGGCCCCGGCGCGGCAGTGGCGCAAGCGCTGGCCGAAGCCGGCATGGTCAGGGCCTGCAGCGCATCGAGCAGTTGCGGCCCCGACATCCCCTCCATCCGCACATCGAGGATCAGGCAGCCGCAATCAGGCTGCGGCCAGGCCGCCAGAAACGCCTCGCCCGAGGCCCAGACCCGCGCCGCGATACCGCGCGAGGCAAAGAGAAAGGCAAGACTGTCGCGCAGGCTTTCCTCGTCATCGACGATATGCACGGACTGGGCAGAGGGGTCGGGCGG
>CAZPWV010000351.1:0-1110 GCA_964590825.1 uncultured Rhodobacter sp.
GGTCGGGCAGGTGGGGCTGGCGGAAGAAGACGCGCTGATCGACTTTCCGGCCAGTTCGCACCCGGCGTATCGCCTCCTGGCCGAGTACTTCGTGTTCTCGGAAAAATTCAACTTCGTGGACATCGACCTGGCCGCGCTGCGCCCCTATCTGGGCACGGCGCGGCGGGTCATCGGGCTGATGCCGGCGCAGCAGGGGGTGATGCCCTGGCCGGCGGGGTTGCCCAATGTCTCGGTGCTGACCGACGAAACCCGCTGGCCGCTGGAAACCGGGATGATCGACCGGCTGGTGGTGCTGCACGGGCTGGAGGTGTCCGACCACCCCGATGCGCTGCTGGCCGAATGCTGGCGGGTGCTTGGCCCCGGCGGGCGGGCATTGCTGGTCGTGCCGAACCGCTCGGGGCTTTGGGCGCCGCGCGAAACCACGCCTTTCGGCTTTGGCCGGCCCTACACGCTGGGTCAGCTGGACGCGCAGGCCCGCCGCGCCGGGTTTGTGCCCGAGCGCCACGCGGCGGCGCTTTACATTCCGCCCTCGCAGCGCCGCTTCTGGCTGCGTTCGGCGCCGATGTGGGAGCGGCTGGGCAGCCGTGCCGCCGGGTTTCTTGCGGCGGGGGTGGTGATGCTTGAAGTCTCCAAGCAGATCCACAATCCGCGCCGCCCCGGCCTGGGTGCGGCGGTGCGCAAGCCGCTGTCGATCCTCGAAGGCGCCCAAAAGCCGGTGGCCGGCCCGGTGTGACCGGGCCGCGGTGCCCCTCGCGCCAAAATTCCGGCAGCGTGATTTTGTCCGGCAGGGCCGAAAGCCGCGCCCGTTTTGGCCGCCGCAGGCGAGAATCGGCCTCGGGGCGGCCGCCCGCCACCGCCCGACGCCGCGGCGCAGAAACCGGCTGGCCGCCCCGTAGCCGCCCCGGCGCGACGTCCCGTCGCAAGGCAGGGCGCTAACAGTTTGTGCAGAGGCCGAAAATGCGCCTTTTCCATTCACATTCTCTTCAGCAAGACAGTTGCGAGGGGGGGATTGCTCTGCTACACGCAGCCCGAATGCGGTGCGCGAGAGGGTCTTGCGCGCCGAGGGGGGCCTCTGTCCCGGAGTTATCCGGGGGGCGGGGGCAAAAGCAT
>CAZPWV010000351.1:1120-1859 GCA_964590825.1 uncultured Rhodobacter sp.
CGGAAGGGTGGACGTGTCCGAACCAGCTTCGATTTCCGCAGCCATTGCCGGGCGCTATGCCACGGCCATTTTCGACCTCGCGCAGGAGGCCAAGGGCCTGACCGCGCTGGAAGCCGATGTGGGCGCGCTGGGCGCGGCCCTCGCTTCCTCGACCGACCTGCGTGACCTGATCGCCTCGCCGATCTACTCGCGCGAGGCGCAGGGTGCCGCGATTGCCGCGCTGGGGGCCAAGATGGGGCTTTCGGCGCCTTTGGCAAACGGTCTCAAACTGATGGCGGCCAAGCGCCGCCTTTTTACGCTGCCGCAATTGCTCAAGGCGCTGGCCGCCGCGATTGCCGAGGCCAAGGGCGAAATGACCGCCGAGGTCACCGCCGCCACCGAATTGAGCAAGGCACAGGCCGACAAACTGGCCGCCAGCCTTGCCAAGCAGACGGGCAAGACCGTCAAACTCAACGTCGCTGTCGATGAAAGCCTCATCGGTGGCATGATCGTCAAGCTGGGTTCGCGCATGATCGACACCTCGGTCAAAGCCAAACTCGCTTCCCTCCAGAACGCCATGAAAGAGGTTGGATAATGGGCATCCAGGCAGCTGAAATCTCTGCGATCCTCAAGGACCAGATCAAGAACTTCGGGCAAGACGCCCAGGTCGCCGAAGTGGGCCGCGTGCTCTCGGTGGGCGACGGTATTGCGCGTGTGCACGGGCTCGACAACGTCCAGGCGGGCGAGATGGTCGAATTCC
>CAZPWV010000352.1:0-1856 GCA_964590825.1 uncultured Rhodobacter sp.
ATGCTGTCGGCCTGCGCCACCGTCGCCAGCGCACCGGCGCAAATGGCAACAGCAACGGCTCCCTTGATCGCTTTCATCATGTCACTCAACTCCTTGTTGATACTGCGCCCCGAAACACGCGAGGCACTGGTTTCCGGATCTCCCCGGATCTCGAATGCCGCCCGGAACCCGTGGTCCGGGCCGGCGTGTTCACGGTGCGGCGTGCCAGCCGCGAATGTCGTAAAGCCCGGTCATGCCGGGGTGGATGAAGGGGGTGAACCACGCGCCCTGATCCGCAAGCCAGCCCAGGCTCGGCGGCACCGGCTCCAGCACGCCAAAAAGCGCCTGGGCCTTCCAGGCCTCGGTCTGGATGAATTCGGTGATCCTGGGCGCCCCGGCCGGGCGCTCGGAGGGAGCCAATCCCGCGATGTTGCCGACCGGCTCTGCGGCCACACTCGTTACCCAAACCAGCGCAGACACCAACACTGCCACACTGCCTGCCTTGCACATTCGCGAAACCACTTGAGGCCCCCTCCTTGTCGCCCCGCGCCGCCTTGCGGGGGATGTCAGGGGGATAGCACGCGAATTTCGGAAAATCTTAAAAAATCCTTTGCAATCATCGCATTAGGTGGCGGATTCGGGGTTGATTCGCCTGCCAATCTGGCACGCCGCACCGCAGAGAGCGGGATTTTCGCGCCACTTCGGGGGGGATGCGGCTGCCAAATTGGCAGCGCCTCTGTCAGGGCGCCACCTGCGACAAAGCGCCGCACAATGAGCCGCGGCCCGCACGCCGGCCCGCACGCCCCCCGCGCCGCAACCGCCGCCGGCGTGGGGCCGCCTGTGGCGCCCCCCGTGGCGCCCCCCGTGGCGCCAAAGCGGCCTTGCCCGCGCGAATCGTCTGGCCCGCGCGGCACCCAAACGGCCCCGGAGTTTCCTCCGGGGCGCGCGCCACGAAAACGGCCCCGGAGTTTCCTCCGGGGCCGCGATGGCCTGGCCGCTTTGGTCAGGCTCAGAGATTGCCGTTACGCTGCTGGATCATCATGAAGGTGTCGAAATTGTATTCCGACAGTTGCATCCAGAGGTAGGCATCCTTGCGGAAGGCCATCTGGCTGTCATAGATCTTCTTGAAGGCGGCATTCGTCGCGTTGATCTCGGCGTAAACCTCGTTCGAGGCCTTGAAGCAGGCGTCGAGAACCTCGGGGGTGAAGGGGCGCAGCTGCGCGCCATTGGCCATCAGAGATTTCAGCGCCGCCGGGTTTTTCGCATCATAGCTGGCCATCATGTCCGAGTTCGCGGCCTGCGTGGCGGCGGCAAGCGCCACCTTGTAGGCCTCGGGCAGGGCGTCATGGGCGGCCTTGTTGAACATCGCGTGCAGACAGGCGCCACCTTCCCACCAGCCGGGATAATAGTAATAGGGCGCGACCTTGTAGAAGCCGAGTTTCTCGTCATCATAGGGGCCGACCCATTCGGTGGCGTCGATCGTGCCCTTTTCCAGCGCCGGGTAAATATCGCCGCCGGCGATTTGCTGCGGCACGCCGCCCAGCTTTTGCAGCACCGCGCCGCCAAAGCCGCCGATCCGCATTTTGACCCCGTTCAGGTCGCCCACGGTGTTGATTTCCTTGCGGAACCAGCCGCCCATCTGCGCGCCGGTATTGCCGCAGGGCCAGGCGATGATGTTGTGGGTGCCGTAGAACTCGTTCAGCAACTCGTTGCCGCCGCCATAGTAGAACCAGGCGTTTTGCATCCGCATGTTGAGGCCAAAGGGCACGGCGGTGCCAAAGGCAAAGGTCGGATCCTTGCCCCAATAGTAATAAGAGGCGGTGTGACAGGCCTCGACCGTGCCGGTCGAGACCGCATCCATCGCCTGCAGGCCGGGA
>CAZPWV010000353.1:0-1850 GCA_964590825.1 uncultured Rhodobacter sp.
GCGCCCGCTCAGCTGCCGTAAATCACCCGGACGTAATTCTTCGTCTCTTCATAGGGCGGCACACCGTCGTGCTTGTCCACCGCCTCGGGGCCGGCGTTATAGGCCGCCAGCGCCAGCCGCCAGTTGCCGAAGCGGTCATACATCATGCGCAGGTAGCGCGCGCCGCCTTCGAGGTTCTGCTTCGGGTCATTCGGGTCAACCCCCAGCGCCGCCGCCGTCTGCGGCATCAGCTGCGCCAGCCCCGTGGCGCCCTTGGGCGAGCGCGCCCCCGGGTTCCAGCCGCTTTCCTGCTGCACGAGGCGCAGAAACAGGTCTTCGGGCACGCCTTGGCTGGCAGCCGCCGCCTTGGCCAGTTGCAGGTATTCGCCCCGATAGCGGCCATTGTAGCGCGGCAGCCCGGCCGTCACTTCGGTGGCCTTGGCGGCATTCGGGGTCAGACGGGTCGAATTTTCATATTGCCCGGCCAGCCGCCCATC
Organism: uncultured Rhodobacter sp.; assembly: GCA_964590825.1. Classification (GTDB taxonomy): domain Bacteria; phylum Pseudomonadota; class Alphaproteobacteria; order Rhodobacterales; family Rhodobacteraceae; genus Rhodobacter. The sequence continues at coordinate 477 of CAZPWV010000353.1, forward strand.
GAGCAGCGCAAACTGGTTGCGCCGCAACAGCGACTGCGATTTTGACGAGGCCCGCCCCAGAATCAGCCCCTCGGCGCTGGCCGGTTCGGGGGCCATCGGCCCCAGCAGCATCGTCAAACCGAACCCCACGACCGTGGCGAACTTTCGCATGGAAACCCTGCTCCCGCCTAACCTGGACTCCGTCCAATCCGGCCATACTATACAAAAGCCGCGCCGGCATTGCAAAGCGGTTGGCGGCACAAACCGCCCCCGCCCCGGCGGGGTTTTGCCGATCCGCCCCTATCGACGGCGCGGCGCTTGGCTTATAGGCTGTCGCCAATTCAGAATCGACGGGCCCGGCGCCCGCACAGGAACGGAGGACATCATGGCAGGATCTGTCAACAAGGTGATTTTGGTGGGCAATCTGGGCCGCGACCCGGAGGTGCGTTCCTTCCCCAACGGCGGCAAGGTGTGCAACCTGCGCATCGCCACCTCGGAAAACTGGCGCGACAAGCAATCGGGCGAGCGCAAGGAACGCACCGAATGGCATTCGGTGGAGTTCTTCAACGAAAACCTTGCCCGCATTGCCGAACAATATCTGAAAAAAGGCTCGACGGTCTATATCGAGGGCCAGTTGGAAACCCGCAAATGGACCGACCAGCAGGGACAGGAACGCTACACCACCGAGGTGGTGCTGCGCCCGTTCCGCGGGGAACTCACGCTGCTCGGCGGCCGTGACGGCGGCGGTGGCGGCGCGCAGGGCGGCTATGGCGGCGGCGCGGCCTCGGGCGGGGGCTATGGCGGCGGTTATGACGAGGGCGCGTCCTTTGGCGGCGGTGGCACCGGTGGTGGCAACGGCGGCGGCCAGCCGGCCTCGGGCGGCGGACGCTCCGATTTCGATGACGACATTCCGTTCTGATCGGCCAAAAGGGGGGCGTTGCCCCCCGCTGCGCCCCCCCCAGGATATTTGACCCAGCTCGAAGCGAACCTTTAGCGATCCTTTCCAGGGTTCGATCTGGCTGAAATATCCTGGGGGTGCGGGGGCAAGGCCCCCGCGTGCCGCGCTCAGCCCAGATGCCGCAGCCGGGCAATCAGGCTCGATGTATCCCAGCGGTTTCCGCCCATCTTCTGCACATCCTTGTAGAACTGATCGACCAGCGCCGTCACCGGCAGGCTGGCCCCGGTTTCATTGGCCGTGGCCAGGCAGATGCCCAGATCCTTGCGCATCCAGTCCACCGCGAAACCGAAATCGAACCGCCCCTCGGCCATGGTTCCGGCACGGTTCGCCATCTGCCAGCTTCCGGCGGCGCCCTGCGCGATCACCTCGACCAGATCGGCAATGCTCAACCCCGCCTTTTCGGCGAAATGCAGGCTTTCCGCCAAGCCCTGCACCAG
>CAZPWV010000354.1:0-1832 GCA_964590825.1 uncultured Rhodobacter sp.
GCGGGGCTTGTGCAGTTTCTGCACCGGCTCTGGGGCTACGGGCTGCTGGCCTTTGGCGGCTTTGTCTGGCTGCGCGCCCGCGGCTCGGCGCAGGCGGCGACACGGGCGGCATTTGCGCTTGTGCTGGCCTGGCTCGGGCTGCAACTGGTGCTGGGGATCGTCACGCTGATCCATGCCGCGCCGCTGGCGCTGGGGCTTTTGCATCAGTTTGGTGCGGTGATTTTGTGGGTGCTCATCCTGCGCGCCCGTTTCCTGGCACGCTATCCGCGCGTGCAAACCATCCGGGGGTCGAAATGACAGCCTTAGCCGAACTCGTTGCCTTTCAACGCGATACCGAGGCGCTTGCGCATATAGCCGAGCGTCTGGGCTGGGATCAGGAAACGATGATGCCGCGCGGCGCCACCCATCAGCGCGCCGAGGAAATCGGTGCGCTCGAGGCGGTGCTGCACGCCAGGCGCACCGATCCGCGGATCGAGGACTGGCTGGCCAAAGCCGAGGCCAAAACGGCGGCCGAGGCGCGGTTTCTTGATCTCCTCGGGCGCGAATACAACCGCGCCACCCGCATTCCGGCGCGGTTGGCCACCGAACTGGCGCGGCTGGCCTCGCTCTCGCAAGGGATCTGGGCCGAGGCGCGCGGCGCCGAAAACCCCGGTCATTTCCTGCCCACGCTGACCCAGGTGGTGGCGCTCAAGCGCGAGGAGGCGGCCTGTCTCAGCGCCGGCACCGGGCGCGATCTTTATGATGCGCTGCTTGACGATTACGAACCGGGGGCCACGCATCGCCAGTTGGGCGCCATGTTCGACCGGATGCGGCCCCGGCTGGTGGCGCTGCGCGACCGGGTGCTGGGCGCCGAAACCCGCCCGGCGGCGCTGAACCACGTCTTTCCCGAGGCGGCGCAGCTGCGCATCGCGCGGATTTGCGCCACCGCCTTTGGCTATGACTGGACCACCGGGCGGCTGGATCTGGCGGTGCATCCGTTCTCGTCGGGGTCGGGGTGCGATGTGCGCATCACCACCCGCGTGGTGGAAAACGAACCGTTCAACTGCCTTTACTCGACCATCCACGAGGTCGGCCATGCCTGCTACGAACAGGGCATCGAGGCCGCCTATCAGCTTGGCCCGCTGGGGCGCGGCGTGTCGATGGGGGTGCATGAAAGCCAAAGCCGGATCTATGAAAACCAGCTTGGCCGGGGGGCGGCCTTTACCGGCTGGCTTTACCAGCGCATGGTGGATGCCTTTGGCGATTTCGGCGTGGCGGATTCGGCGGCCTTTCATGCCTGCGTGAACCGGGTGGCCCCCGGTTTCATCCGCACCGAGGCCGATGAGCTGCATTACAACCTGCATATCATGATGCGCTTCGATCTCGAACGCGCGCTGATTGCCGGCAAGCTTGAAGTGGCCGACCTCGAAGAGGCCTGGAATGCCCGCTTTGCCGCCGATTTCGGCGTAGGGGTGGACAAGCCCTCGCATGGGTTCTTGCAGGATGTGCATTGGTCGGTGGGGCTTTTCGGCTATTTTCCCACCTACACGCTGGGCAATGTCTATGCCGGCTGCCTGAACAAGGCGATGCGCGCCGAAGTGCCGGGGATCGATGCGGGCCTGGCCGCAGGCTCGGCCAAACCCGCCACCGACTGGCTGCGCGAAAAGGTGCAGCGCCATGGCGGGCTGCGGCCGCCGCGCGAGACAATCGCCCATGCCTGCGGCTTTGAGCCAAGCGAAGAGCCGCTGCTTGACTACCTCGAGGAAAAATTCGGCGCGATCTACGGGCTTTGAGCGCGCGGGGGCGCTGCCCCCGTCGCGTGCCGCGACTCCCCCGGGGTATTTCGGAAAAGG
>CAZPWV010000355.1:0-1830 GCA_964590825.1 uncultured Rhodobacter sp.
ATGCTGCGGGTCGCCTCGGTGACCGGATTTCTGGCGCAGATCGGCCTTTGGGTTGCCGGATCGGGCGTGGTGGTGATGACGGCGTTCATCTTTGCGCAGGTCTTCGTGCGCTACGTTCTCAATTCGTCGCTGCCCTGGACTGAGCCGGCGGCGGTGATGATTATGGGCTGGTTCATCTTTCTGGGCGCCGCCGTGGGCATCCGCGAGGGCTATCACCTCTCGTTCGATGTGCTGCTTTACTTCCTGCCCGAGGCGGCAAAGCCCTGGCTCTTCACCATCTCCGACATTGTCGTGGGCGCCTTTGGCGTGGGGATGGTCAAATTCGGCGCTGAACTGGCCGCCAAGACGGCGGGAAACAAACTGCCCAGCCTCGGCATTTCCGGCGCCTTCGACTTTTTGCCGATCGTCTTTGGCGGGGTGTTGCTGGTGATCTTTTGCCTCGAGCGCATTGCGCGCCGCGCCGCCGGCCTGCCCACCTCGCGCTTTGGCGATGACCATGAACCCGATCAGGCAAAGGTGTAGCCATGGAATTGTGGATCCTTTTCGGCACGTTTTCGACCCTGCTGCTGATCGGCACGCCGGTGGCCTTTTGCCTGGGCGTGGCCTCGCTTGCCACGGTGCTCTATCTGGGCCTGCCGCCGGTGATCGTGTTTCAGCGGCTCAATTCGGGGGTTTCGGTCTATGCGCTGATGGCGATTCCCTTCTTCATCTATGCCGGCGATCTGATGGTGCGCGGCGATATTGCGCGCCGCCTCGTGGCGCTGGCGGGGGCGCTGGTCGGCCATATCCGCGGCGGGCTGGGGCAGGTGAACATCATGGCTTCGGTGATGTTCGGCGGCGTTTCGGGCTCGGCCGCCGCCGATGCCTCGGCCGTGGGCGGGCTGATGGTGCCGCAGATGAAGGAACGCGGCTATGGCACCGATTACGCGGTCAATATCACCGTCGTGGCCTCGATCATCGCGCTGATGATCCCGCCCAGCCACAACATGATTATCTATTCGATCTCGGCGGGCGGAAAGATCTCGATTGCCGATCTCTTTACCGCGGGCATCATTCCGGGGCTGCTGCTGGCGCTCTCGCTGATGGTGGCGGCCTGGTTCGTGGCGAAAAAACGCGGCTATCCGACCGAGGCCTTTCCCGGCTGGGGGGCGATGGGGCGGCTCTTTCTCAATGCGGTGCCGGGGCTGATCTTGATCCTCATCATCTTTGGCGGCGTGCGCTCGGGCATTTTCACCGCCTCTGAAAGCTCCAACATCGCGGTGGTCTATGCGCTGTTCGTGACGCTGCTGGTCTACCGCTCGCTCAGCTTTGGCGATTTCGTCGCCGCCACCAAGGCCGCCGTGCGCACCACCGCGATGGTGCTGATGGTGATCGGCTGCGCCGCCTCTTTCGGCTGGCTCCTGGCCTATCTCAAGGTGCCCGCGGCGCTGGTGGGGGCGTTGCAGGATTTTTCCGACAATCCGATCGTGATCTTGGCTCTCATCAACGTGGTGCTGCTGATCCTTGGCACCTTCATGGACATGTCGCCGCTGATCGTCATCACCACGCCGATCTTTCTGCCGGTGGCGCAGGCCTTTGGCATCGACCCGGTGCATTTCGGCGTGATCCTGGTGCTCAATCTGGGCATCGGGCTGTGCACGCCGCCGGTGGGGGCGGTGCTCTTTGTCGGCTGCGCGGTGGGCAAGGTGTCGATCTGGTCGGTGATGCGCTCGATCTGGCCGTTTTACGGCGCGGCTTTCGGCACGCTGATGGCGGTGAGCTACATTCCCGCGCTGTCGCTCTGGCTGCCGCGCTATCTGATCGGTGTCTATGGCCTCGATATCACCACCG
>CAZPWV010000356.1:0-1796 GCA_964590825.1 uncultured Rhodobacter sp.
AAGGTGCGGATCATGATGAGGTCCACATAGCGGCTCAGCACCCGGGCGGTATCGGCAATGGTTTCACCATGACCAAGCTGCATTTCCTTACCCGAAAGCACCATGGTCTGCCCGCCCATCTGCCGCACACCGACATCGAAACTGACACGGGTGCGAGTCGAGGGTTTTTCAAAAATCAGCGCCACCATGCGCCCGGCCAGCGGCTGTTCGTCATCCAGCGCCCCGCGCGGGCGGCCATTGCGGGCGTCTTTCATGGCGCGGGCGGTATCGATCATCTGCCGCAGCGCTTTCGGGTCGGTGGTGTGAATATCGAGAAAGTGGGTCATGTTCGGTTCTTTCCTATCCGGGCCGGGGGCGCTGCCCCCGGACCCCCGGAGTATTTTTCCAAGAAGAAATCAGGCCGTTTCGTGTTCGAGTGCGGTGGCGGCGGCATCGAGACGGCGCACGGCCTCGGCCATGTCGTCTTCGGAAATGTTGAGCGCCGGAAGCAGGCGCAGCACATTGTCGGCGGCGGGCACGGTGAGCAGGTTCTGCGCATAGGCCGCCTTGACCACATCGGCGGGCGCGGGGCGGCATTTCAGGCCCAGCATCAGCCCCTGCCCCCGCACCGCCTCGAAGGTCGCGGGATGGGCGGCCACCAGCGCCTCGAGCTTTTGCCGCAAGAACCCGGCCTTGCGGCCCACCGTCTCGAGAAAGGCCGGATCGGCGACGATCGACATCACCCTTGCACCGATGGCGCAGCCCAGGGGGTTGCCGCCATAGGTCGAGCCATGGGTGCCCGCCACCATGCCGCTGGCGGCGGCTTCGGTGGCCAGCACCGCACCCAGCGGAAAGCCGCCGCCGATGCCTTTGGCCACCATCATGATGTCGGGCGTCACCCCCGTCCATTCATGGGCGAAAAGCCGCCCCGTGCGGCCCATGCCGCATTGCACCTCGTCGAAGATCAGAAGGCAGCCGGTGTCGTCGCAGATTTCTTTCAGCGCCTTGAGGAAGCTGTCCGAGGCCGGGCGAATGCCGCCTTCGCCCTGGATCGGTTCAATCAGGATGGCGGCGGTGGTCGGCCCGATGGCGGCCCGCACGGCGTCGATATCGTCCCAGGGCAGATGCACGAATCCGGGCAGCAGCGGGCCGAAACCCTTGACCATCTTTTCGCTGCCCGCCGCCGCGATGGCCGCCGAGGAGCGGCCGTGAAAGGCCCCCTCGAAGGTGAGAATCTCGACCCGCTCTGGGGCGCCTTTTTCATACCAGTATTTGCGCGCCATCTTCACCGCCAACTCGCAAGCCTCGGTGCCCGAGTTGGTAAAGAACACGGTATCGGCAAAGCTCTGTTCCACCAGCGCATCGGCCAGCCGCTGCTGTTCGGGGATCTGGTAGAGGTTCGACACATGCCACAGCCGGCCCGCCTGCTCGGTGAGGGTCTGCACCAGTTCGGGCGCGGCATGGCCCAGCACATTCACCGCAATCCCGGCGCCAAGATCAAGATATCGGCTGCCGTCTGCGGTTTCGAGCCAGGAGCCGGCACCTTTCACAAAGGCCAGAGGGGCGCGGTTGTAGGTGGGCAGAACGGAAGCGATCATCATTTGCTCCATGAAAGGAAGGCCAAGGCGTGCAACGGCGCTAAACCTCTGTCAACGGTCCGGGGCCATGCGGGGCGAATTTGAAGGGAGGTGTGGCCTGCGGCCACGGGCGATCAGACGTCAGGCGCGGGTGCGGCGGCGTCGGGGACGGGCAAAAAGGGCGGTCCGGGCGATCATTCTTGCCCGATACCCAATCCGATGCGCAAAGTCAAAATGAAA
>CAZPWV010000357.1:0-1794 GCA_964590825.1 uncultured Rhodobacter sp.
AAGCGGTGCGGCGGAACGGGATGCGGCGGAACGGGATGCGGCGGGGCAGGCCGGGCGGATCTGCTTTTTGATAAATTCGATGGAGGGCGGCGGCGCCGAGCGGGCGATGGCGAACCTGCTGCATCATCTTTTGCCGCGCCTGCCGGGGCGCGCGGTGGAACTGGTGCTGCTCGATGATCGCCCGGTGGTGCAGGATCTGCCGGCGGGCTTGCGCGTGGTCACGCTGGCGGGGGGCGGGCGGATCGGTGGCGCAGCCTGGGCGCTGTGGCGCCATTGGCGCAGCGCCCCGCCGCAGGTCTGCATCAGCTATCTGGCACGGGCCAATGTGCTCAACTGCTGGCTGGCGCTGCGCTTCGGGCATCGGGCGATCATTTCCGAACGGGTGCAGACAAGTGCCCATCTGGCGCGGGCGCGGGGGGCGGCGGTGCTGCGCCGGATCACCGCGATGAGCTATCGCCGCGCGGCTGTGGTGGTGGCGGTGTCGCGCGGGGTGGCGGCGGATCTGGAGGCGAATTTTGCCGTTCCGGCGGCGCGGATAGAGGTGATCGGCAACCCGATCGATGCGGCGGCGCTGACGGCGCTGGCGGCTCAGCCCCCGGTCTTGCCGCCCGGTTTCGGGCTGCCGGGCCGCTACCTGCTGGCGGTGGGGCGGCTGGTGGCGAACAAGAATTTCCCGATGCTGCTCGAGGCCTATGCCCTGGCCCGTCCCGAGGCGGAGCTGGTGATCCTGGGCGAAGGCCCCGAGCGCGCCGCGCTGCGGGCGCAGATCGGGCGGCTGGGGCTTGCGGGGCGGGTGCATCTGCCCGGTTTCCTGCCCAACCCCTACCCGGTGATGGCCGGGGCCGAGGCGCTGGTATCGTGCTCGAATGCCGAGGGGTTCCCCAATACGCTGATCGAGGCGATGACGCTGGGGCTGGCGGTGGTGGCCACCGATTGCCCCTCGGGGCCGGGCGAGGTGCTGCGCGGCGCGGCCCGCCCCGGCCTGGCGCCGCAAGAGAGTGCGCAAGACGGGGTTTTGCTGCCCTGCAACGATGTGCCCGCGCTGGTGGCCGCCTTGCAGTTTCTGGCCGATCCCGCCTGCCGTGCCGATCTGGCGGCCCGCGCCCGTGCAAGGGCGCGGGATTTCGGCACCCAGGAGGTGGTGCGCCGCTATCTGGGTCTGATCGCGCCGCAAGGCGACGATGCCGCGGCTGCGGGCGCCGCCCCGCCCGATGCCGCCCCGCCCGATGCCGCCCCGCCCGATGCCGCCCCGCCCGATACGGGCCAGCCCGATACGGCCCTTCCCGCTACCGACACCGATGCCGATGCCCCCGATGCCGACCTACCCCGCAAAGGAGACTGACCCGATGGCCCGCCTTCGTCTGCTGCCCCACCTTCGTTTGCTGCCCCGCCGTAGCGATCCTGCCCGCCGCCGCGCCGGCCGGCTGTTGCCCGCGGTTGCGCTGGCTTTGGCCGCCTTTGCCACTGCCCCTCGTGCCGAGCCCGCCCCGGCCCGTCTTGCGGCCTATCCGCTCGGCCCCGGCGATGTGCTGCGCATCGATTTTCTGGCCCGGCCCGAATATGGCCGCGCGCTGACGGTCGAGGCCGATGGCAAGGTCGATGTGCCGCTGATCGGGCCGGTTGCGGTGGTGGGGCGCTCGATCGCCGAATTGCGCGCCGAAGTGCCGGTGCTGCTGTCGGGGGCGGTCCTGCGCGAGCGGGCGGGCGAGGGCGAGCAGCTGATTCCGGTGCGCCCCGAGGAGGTGATGGTGAGCGTGGCGCGCTATCGGCCGGTCTATCTGGAGGGGGCGGTGC
>CAZPWV010000358.1:0-1791 GCA_964590825.1 uncultured Rhodobacter sp.
AGGCTGTGCCCTTGCTGGCCCCCGTGTCCCCCGCAGGCGCCGCCATCGCTGCCAAACCGCGCTGCCAGATCGGCCACCATCGCCATGTCGCGCGCATCGAGCGGGTCGGCAATGCGGGGCCGAAAGCGCAGCCGGAACGCCGCCAGAAGCACCTCGGGCGGGGCTTCGGGGTAGCCAAAGGCCTGCGCCAGCGCACAGAACGCTTCCATGTCGGCGGCGGGAGCGAAACCTTGCGGCGCGGGCATCACCGCCAGCCCCTGCCGCGCCAGCCGCGTCCAGTCAAACCGCGGGCCGGGGTCGATCTTGCGCCCCGGCGCCATGTCGGAATGGCCGATCACCGCCTCGGGGCCAAGGCCCCAGCGCGCCATGATTTCTGCCAGCAGCCGCTCCAGAGCGGCCATTTGCGGCGCGGCAAAGGGCGTGTCGCCGGTATTGGCCAGTTCGATGCCGATCGAGCGCGAGTTGACATCGTCCCGGCCCTGCCAGGCCCCCGCACCGGCGTGCCATGCGCGCATCGGCTCGGGAACCAGGGCGTCGCACCGGCCATCCTCGGCGATCAGCCAATGCGCCGAAACCTCGGCAAGAGGGTCGCACAGCCGCGCGCGGGCCTCGTCACAGCTTGCCATGCCGGTGTAATGCAGCACGATCAGTTCGGGCGCTGCGCCGCCGCGCCGGGCGGTGAAATTGGGCGAGGCCGGGGTGGCGGGGGCGACCATCAGGGCCTTGCGGTCTGGAACGGGCGCGGATCCCAGCCGCAGGCAAAGCCATCGCCATCGGGGTCGAGGTTGCGCGGATCCTTTTGCGGGCCGCCGCGTTCCAGAAACGCCATCTGCGCCAGATCGGGCGAGACGAATTTGGCGCAGGCGCGGGCCGAAGAGACAAGCTTGATGCCGCCGCGCGGATAGACCGCCTGCCCCGGCGCATTGGTGGCCGCCAGCGCATAGGCGGCAAGGTTCGGCCCCGTCGATCCGCCAGCGGCCGCGCCGGAAACGGCGGGGATGGCGGCCGGCGTCATCGCATCGAGCGGCGCCCCCGGTGCCGGACCGGTTGCGGGGGCGGTCGAAGCGGGGGCTGTGGCCTGCAGCGCGGCCAGCGCATCGGCGCCGATCGTGCCGCCGGTCGGGGGGGCAATCGGGGCGGCGGTCGGGGGGGCAATCGGGGGGGCGGTCTGGCCCTGCGCAGCCAGCCCGGCGGGCGAAGTGACCGGCGTGGCGCCATAGCCCGAAACGCCATAGCCGCCGCCGGGCGGGGCCATGGCAGAGGGGGCCGCCGAAATGGGCGGCGTCGAGGTGGAGGGCGCCGCCTGGCCGCGCAATTCGGCCTCACGCGCCTTGAGGTAGCTGGAATAATCGCCAAACCCCACCCCCGCCGCCGAATTCGGCACCGTGGGCTGGCAGGCCGCCAGCATCACCCCCGTCAAAGCCCAGAGCGCCCGTTGCATTGCCGCCTCCTACCACCACTTGCCCGGCTTGGCCGCAAAGCCCGCCGCGCGTTCCAGAACCAGCGCCTGATTGAGCAGATCGCCCTCGGCAAAGGGCCGGCCAATGAGTTGCAGCCCCATCGGCAGACCCTTGGCATCGAGCCCCACCGGCACCGAAATCCCCGGCAGCCCGGCCAGGTTCACCGTCACCGTGAAGACATCGTTGAGATACATCTCGACCGGGTCGGCATCTTTCATCTCGCCCAGACCGAAGGCCGAAGAGGGCGTGGCGGGGGTGAGAATGGCGTCGATGCCGGCGGCAAAGGCGAGGTCGAAATCGCGCTTGATAAGCGCCCGCACCCGCCGCGCGC
>CAZPWV010000359.1:0-1788 GCA_964590825.1 uncultured Rhodobacter sp.
GCCCCGAGCCTGCCTTTCACCCGACTGCCGCCGCAACCGCCGCCGCAACCGATGAACGCGGCTCATCATCTTCATGCAAGTTATGAAGATGCACCCCCCCGCCGCAGCGGCTAAGGAAATGCGGCGAGGTCGCTGGGCCTTCGCAACATGTCGAAATCCGTCACCGGGTGCGTCGTTATCGGGCGTATCCCTAGGGCAAGAGGGAATCACGAATGGCCGAGATCACCATCGTTTTCTGGCGCGACATTCCGGCGCAGATCATTGCCGGGTCCGGTCGGCGGGGGGTGAAAAAACCGCTCCCCGAACGCTTTGAACAGGCGATCGACCGCTGTGCGATGAAGGTGGGCGCCCGCGACAGCGACGCCTATCTGGCCTTTTGGCGCAAGGTGGTGATCGGCACCCGCGAAGGCAGCGATGCCGAGGCGGCCGAGGCCGAGCTGGCACAGGTTCTTTCCGACTACGATGCCGCCAAGCTTGCGGCGCTGATTGCCAATGATGGCTGGGAACAGGCCCCGCCCGGATAACGGAGAGACCCATGGCGCTATTGAATTTCCGCCGCGAAGCCGACCTTCCCGGCAAGGACGTGACCACCGCTTTCCTGCAGGGCTTTTCCATCGAGGTGATGCCGCGCACCGCGGCCGGGATCGAGGATTTCCGCCCCCTTCTGCCGGCGGGCACGCGGGTCTATGTCGCCCATATCGAGGGCACGCCGATCGAAGACATGGTGGCCACCGCCAAACGCCTGCGCAACGAGGGCTACGAGCCGATGCCGCATGTTCCGGCGCGGCTGATCCGCGATGCGGCGCAATTGCGCGACTGGGTGGCGCGCTATCGGGGCGAGGCCGGGGTGAGCCAGGCGCTGCTGCTGGCCGGGGGGCTGCGCCAGCCGCTGGGCAGCCTGTCCAGCACGCTCGATCTGCTTGACAGCGGGGCGTTCGACGGGTTCGAGCGGCTGCATTTTGCCGGCCACCCCGAGGGCAACCGCGACATCGACCCCGAGGGCGGCGACAGGAACGTCCTGCAGGCGCTGCGGCTGAAACAGCAATTCGCCGACAGCACCGATGCCGATGTGGCGCTGGTCACGCAATTCGCCTTTTCCGCCGCGCCGGTGATTGCCTGGGTCGATCGACTGGCCGCCGAGGGCATCCGCATTCCGGTGCATATCGGCGTGGCAGGCCCGGCCAAGCTGCAAACGCTGCTGAAATTCGCCATTGCCTGCGGTGTGGGGCCGAGCCTCAAGGTGCTGCAAAAGCGGGCAAAGGATGTGACCAAGCTGCTGCTGCCCTTCGAGCCCACCGAGCTTGTCGCCGATCTGGCCGCGCACAAGGCCGCCAACCCCGGTTTTGGCATCGAGGCCGTGCATTTCTTCCCCCTCGGGGGTATCAAAACCAACGCGACATGGGTCGCGGACCATACGAAAGGCTGAGCATGACCCGCACCGTTATCGAGTCGAAGACCAAGACCGTCGTGATCGGCTTCGACGAGCCCTTCTGCGTGATCGGCGAGCGCATCAACCCGACCGGGCGCAAGAAGCTGGCGGCCGAGCTGGAGCTGGGCGATTTTTCCACCGTCGAGCGGGACGCGCTTGAACAGGTGGCCTGCGGCGCCACGGTGCTGGATATCAACTCGGGGGCGGTCTTTTCCAACAAGATGGCCGAAGATCCGCGCTATGCCGACAACAATTTCGTCGAGCCGCCCTTGATGCGCGACCTGATTGCCCGGGTGCAGGCGATCACCGATGTGCCCTTGTGCATCGACAGTTCGGTGCCCGCGGCGCTCGAGGCGGGC
>CAZPWV010000360.1:0-1775 GCA_964590825.1 uncultured Rhodobacter sp.
CTGGCGCGGCTGGCCGCCTTCATGGCGCGTCGCTGAGGGACGCGCCGCTGAGGGGCGAGAGCGCGGGGGGGCGAGAGCGCGGGGGGGGCAGGGGGATGCAGAGGGATTCCCGCCGCGCCCCGGCTGCGCTATAGTGGCGCAAACAACGGGCAGGGCAGCTATGGCATGGGTTTCAAGGATCGTCGCGGCGCTTGTCGCGCTGGCGCTGGCGCTGGGTGCGGCGCTGGGTGCGGGGGGGCTGGGCGACGCCGCCGCGCAGGTGCCATCGGGCGGGCTTTCGGCGCTGGCCCGGCTTGAGCCGGCGCGTTCGGCGGTGGTGGCGCTGGGCGCGGAGCAGACCGAGATCACCCTGGGCCTCAGCCAGCCGGTGCCGTTTCGCGCCTTTCTGCTCGATGATCCGCCGCGCCTTGTGGTGGATTTCCGCGAGGTCGATTTTTCCGCCGCGCAGCCGGAGGCGTTTTCGAACCGCGGTCTGCTGGGGGCGGTGCGCTGGGGCCGGTTTCGGCCCGGCTGGTCGCGTCTGGTGGCAGAGCTGAGCGGCCCGGCCCGGCTGCGTGTCGCGGTCGAAGAGACCGGAACCGAAAGCCCCGCCGCCAGCGGTGACGGCGGGGCCGCGCCCCGGCTGCGGCTGGTGCTGGACCGGGTGCCGGCAACGGATTTTGTCGCCCGCGACGGCGCCCCCGAATCGGCGTTGTGGGATCTGCCGCAACCCGCCCCCACCGGCCCGCCGCACCGGCGCCATGATGGCACGCGGCCGCTGCGCGTGGTGCTTGACCCCGGCCATGGCGGGATCGACCCCGGCGCCGAGGCGGAGGGGTTTTCCGAGGCGGTGCTGGTGCTGACCTTCGCGCGGGAGCTCAAGGAACGGCTCACGCGGGCAGGGATGGAGGTGATGATGACGCGCGAGGAGGATATCTTCGTGCCGCTGGAAAGCCGCATCACGCTGGCGCGGGCCGAGGGGGCGGATCTGTTCCTGTCGCTTCATGCCGATGCCCTGAGCGAGGGCGAGGCGATGGGCGCGACGGTCTATCTGTTCGACGCCAAGGCCTCGGACCGGGCGGCGCGGAAACTGGCCGAGGGGCACGACCGGGCCGATTTGCTGGCCGGGGTCGATTTGCAGGGCCATGACGATGCGGTGGCGACGGTGCTGATGGATCTGGCGCGGATGGAAACCGCGCCGCGGGCGGTGCGGCTTGGCCAGGTGCTGGCGGGGGCGATCAAGGGGGCGGGGCTGCGGATGCACCGCAACCCGGTGCAGGGCGCTGAATTTGCAGTGCTGAAATCGGCCGATATCCCCTCGGCATTGATCGAACTGGGCTTCATGTCCTCGGAAATCGACCGCGCCCGGCTGCTCGATGACAGTTGGCGCGGCGAGATGGCGGCGGCGATTGCCGAAGGGGTGCGGCGCTGGGCGCTGGCCGATGCCGCCGAGGCGCGGCTGCTGCGGCAATAGGGCCGGGCGGCGCCGGACAAGGGGGGGCGCTGCCCCCCTCTGGGCTTTCAGCCCATTCCCCCCCCGAGGTATTTGCAGCAAGATGAAACCGAAAGGGATTTGTTTACCTTTTTTCGCCATACTGGGGCGGCGGTGCAGGGAGAGGTCCCGATGACCGCGCCCCGATGACCGCGCCCCGATGACCGCGCCCCGATGACCGCGTAAGGTGAAACGCCGCGCTTTCCCCAAATTGATCTGGCCCCAAATTGATCTGGCCCCAAATCAGTAAGGCCCAAGATCACGTCAGAATTGGCCCAAGGCGCGGCGGATCCCCTTTGCGGCG
>CAZPWV010000361.1:0-1774 GCA_964590825.1 uncultured Rhodobacter sp.
TTCTTTGTCTTTGTCCATGCCGCGACGCCCTACAGCCATGATCTCTGGGTCGATTTTGCCCGCAACGCCAATACGCCGCGCTCGCTGCGGGCGGGGCTGGCGGGTTCGGCGGTGCTGGTGATCTTTACCACCTATCTGGCGCTGCAGCCCTCGGGGCGCCGCCGGGCCGAAACCCCGACCGAGGCGCTGGACCATGCGGCGCGGATCATTGCCGGGCAGGGCGACCCGATGGCCTGTCTTGCGCTTTCGGGCGACAAGGAATTGCGCTTTGCCAGGGATGGCGCGGCCTTCGTGATGTTTGCCCGCCGCCGCAAGAGCTGGATCGCGCTGGGCGATCCGGTGGGGGATGGGCGGGGCGATCCGGGCCGCACCCCGGCGGCCGGGCTGGCCGATCTGGGCTGGGATTTCGTCGAAGCCGCGCAGCAGGCCAATTGCCGGCCGGTGTTTTACGAAATCTCCGACCGTCACCTGCCGCTGATGATCGAAATGGGCCTTGCCGCGCATAAGGTGGGCGAAGAGGCGGTGGTGCGGCTGGCCGATTTCAGCCTTGCCGGCAGCCGCTTCAAATCGATGCGCGCGGCCCATAACAAGGCCCGCCGCGAGGGGCTGGCGATGCGCCTGATGCTGCCGCCGCATTCCCCCGCGCTGATTGCCGAACTGCACGCGATTTCAGAGGCCTGGCTTGGCGACAAGGTGGGCCATGAAAAGCGCTTTTCGGTGGGGCGGTTTGACCACGCCTATCTGGATCATTTCCCGCTGGCGGTGGTGCGCCGCGACGGGCAGGCGCTGGCCTTTGCCTCGCTGATGGCACCGGGGGCGGGCCGGCGGGTGGCCATCGATCTGATGCGATACCGGCCGGGCGATGCCTCGGGGATCATGGAGTTTCTCTTTGTCGCGCTGATCGAGCATTACAAGGCGCAGGGCGCCGAGGAATTCAGCCTGGGCATGGCGCCGCTTTCGGGGCTGAGCGAACGGCGCACGGCCCGGCTTTGGAGCCGGTTCGGCGCGCTGATGTTCCGCCATGGCGGGGCGTTTTACAATTTCGAGGGGCTGCGGGCCTTCAAGGCCAAATTCGCCCCCGAATGGCGGGCACGCTATATTGCGCTGCCGATGGGGGTCTCGCCGATGGTGGCGATGGCCGATGTGGCGCTGCTGATCTCGGGCGGGCCGCGCGGGCTTTTGGGCAGCAAGCGCCCGGCAAAGGCTCAGGCCTCGTAGCCCCGCGCCAGCCGCCAGCGCAGCACCGCATTGTCGGCGGAAATCATGCCGGGAATAAGCAGCGCATCAATGAGCCACCACAGGCCCAGAAGCGCCAGCGGCAGATAGCCGATCAAAATGAAGGCCAGGGCCGAGCCGATGCCAAAGAGCACCAGCTGAACAAGCCCCGTGCCCCAGCGCCCCAGATAAAAGCGGTGCGCACCAAAGAAGCCGAGGAAAAACCACAGCAGATAGGCCACCAAGGCCGAGCGGCTTTCATTGGCCACACGTTGCTCGATGTCCTCACCGGGGCGCACATAAGTCACCGTGCCGTGATGATCGAGCGCAGCGCAATCCAGCAGCAGGGTGTTGACATCATAGCCCACGCCAAAGCTAAAGAGCTGCACATTATCGTCGGCGCGCTCATCCAGATGTTGCAAGATCGTTTCTACGGCAACCTCGCCTACCGTGGGCAGGCCGTCGGTCAAGAACAGAATGACCTGCGGGCGCTCTTTGGTAGTGAGGGCCAGCGCCGCCGTCAGGGACGGCGTCTCGCCGACCATGACCCCGGCGGCTT
>CAZPWV010000362.1:0-1765 GCA_964590825.1 uncultured Rhodobacter sp.
TTTCACCCGACCTGGGGCTGACGCGGAGGGCAAGCCGAAACGCTCCGGGGGAGTGTTTGCCTCCGGCGGGGATAATTTGACACTTTGGAAGGCATGGGCGCGGGCAGGGGGCATGGGCGCGGCTGCGACCGATGACCTGCGCCCCTGCGGCGGGCGGAAGTCAGTCGTATTTGCGCAGGTCTTCGATCACCTTGCCATCGTTGGGCAGGCTGCCGGGGGCGACAAGTTCAACCGCGCCCTTGAGCTTCAGCGCGGCCGCGATGCCCGCGGCGTAGCGGGCGGGATCGGTTGCCTCGGTTTCGATCTGCACCGTCATCGCATCCATTTCGCCCTCGCGGGTGGCCACCACACGGGCGCGTTTCACCTCGGGGTGGGCGGCGACAAAGGCCGCCACCTGCTCGGGGCGCACAAACATGCCCTTGATCTTCGTTGTCTGGTCGGCGCGGCCCATCCAGCCCCGGATGCGCATGTTGGTGCGCCCGCAGGGGGAGATGCCGGGCAGAACGGCGCTGAGATCGCCGGTGGCAAAGCGGACAAGCGGGTAATCGGGGTTGAGGGTGGTCACCACCACCTCGCCCACCTCGCCCTCGGCCACCGGGTCGCCGGTGCCGGGGCGGACGATTTCGACGATCACCCCTTCATCGACGATCATCCCCTCCATCGCCGCGCTTTCATAGGCGATGTTGCCCAGATCGGCGGTGGCATAGCATTGCAGGCAGGCAATGCCGCGTTCGGCATATTCCTTGCGCAGGCTGGGAAAGAGCGCGCCGCCCCCCACAGCGGCGCGGCTGATGGCAAGCGCCTCGCCCATCTCCTCGGCCTTGTCGAGGATGATTTTCAGGTAGTCGGGTGTGCCGGAATAGACGGTGGTGCCAATATCCACGGCGGCCCGGACCTGCAATTCGGTCTGGCCGGTGCCGGCGGGCAGAACGGCGGCGCCCACGGCACGGGCGCCGGATTCGAAGATCATCCCGGCGGGGGTGAGGTGATAGCCAAAGCAGTTCTGCACGATGTCGCCCGGCCCGACCCCGGCGGCGTGCAGAAACCGGCCCATCCGCCACCAGTCATGGCTGGTATCGCCCGGTTCATAAATCGGGCCGGGGCTTTGGAAGATATGGGCAAAGCGATGCGCGGGGCGGGTTGTCAGGCCACCAAACGGCGGGGCAGCGTTTTGCGCCGTGCCAAGGTCCGATTTGCGCAAAACGGGTAGACGCGCCAGCGCGGCAAGGCTTGTCACCTCTGCCGCAGCGACCGCGCCCAGATGCGCCGCCAGTCCGGGGGCGGTCAGCGCACGGGCAAGGACAGCGGGCAGATCCCGCGCAAGGGCCATTGCGCGTTCATCGGCAGAGCGGGTCTCGAGACTGTCGTAATAGCGGCTCATGGCGGGCCCTTCGCTTGCGTATCCGGGGTTTCTGCGCCGCAAAATGCTGCGCAGCAATTCAGTAAAAACAACAGGTTGTATCAGGCCAGCCAACGTTTGCGGCGGCGATAGCTGCGCACGTCACGAAAGCTCTTGCGGCCCTGATCCGACATGCCGAGGTAGAACTCCTTCACATCGGGGTTTTCGCGCAGCGCCTGCGCCGGCCCGTCCATCACCACGCGGCCGCTTTCCAGAATGTAGCCGTAATGGGCATAGCGCAGCGCCACGTTGGTGTTTTGCTCGGCCAGCAGGAAGGTGACGCCCTCGCCCTCGTTCACCGCTTTCACGATCTCGAAGATCTGCTCCACCAGTTGCGGCGCAAGGCCCATCGAGGGCTCATCCAGC
>CAZPWV010000363.1:0-1426 GCA_964590825.1 uncultured Rhodobacter sp.
CATGGCACGGCGCGGGCCTTGAAGGCCCAGAATTTACCCAACACAAACGTGCCGGCCGCAACCAGCACCAACACCCCCGCCAGACTCCAGAAATAGTGCCAATGCAGCCAGTGCAGCGCGATGGCATACAGCAGCTCGTTGGCCACGAATGCCAGGCAGGCGACCGCGAAGAAGCGGGCCACCACCGCCCAGCCCCGGGCACCGGCGGCCGAAAAAGTCAGCAGCACATGGCCGTTGTAGCTCACCACGAAGGCCAACAGAAAGGCCAGCACATTGGCCACCAGCGGCGCCATGCCGGCCAGGGACACCAGCAGCCCGACCACCGCCAGGTGCGTGGCCGCGGCCGCGCCGCCGACCAGCACGAATTGCAGCAGCTGGGGCAGGCGGCGCAGCGCCGAAAGCCCACGGCGCGAGAGGCTCATGGGGTGTCGTCGCGCAGCGGACTGTGGTCCTCGTCGCGCGCGATCAGGTAGGTGGGGCGCTGCTTGACCTCGTCGTAAATGCGGCCGATGTATTCACCCAGAATGCCAATCGACATCAGCTGCACGCCCGAAAACAGCATGATGCCCGCCGCGAGCGTGGGCCAGCCGGCCAGCTCGACGCCAAACAGCAGGGTGTCAATGGTGATCCAGGCCCCGTAGACCAGCGCCAGCAGTGCGACGAGCGCACCGATCACGCTCCACACCCGCAGCGGCAAGGTGGTGAACGACGTCAGCCCCAGCAGCGCCAGCGAGCCCAGACGGCGCAGATTGAAACTGGACTCGCCACCCGCGCGATCCTGCGGCACGAAGGGCAGCGCCGCCGTCTTGAACCCGACCCAGGCGTACAGCCCCTTCATGAAACGCTGGCGTTCGGGCAGGGCCTTGAGGGCATCGACGACGCGGCGGTCCATCCAACGGAAGTCCCCCGCATGCGGCGGCAGCTTGACATTGTTGCCGGAGTTCATCAGCCGGTAGAACAGGTCCGTG
Organism: uncultured Rhodobacter sp.; assembly: GCA_964590825.1. Classification (GTDB taxonomy): domain Bacteria; phylum Pseudomonadota; class Alphaproteobacteria; order Rhodobacterales; family Rhodobacteraceae; genus Rhodobacter. The sequence goes on from CAZPWV010000363.1 coordinate 969, forward strand.
CCGAAGCGCTTGACAGCACTCTCGGCACCGCGGTCGGCGATCACGCCATAGACCATGTCATACCCCAGCTGCCACAGCTCGCGCATCGGTGCGAGCTGCTCCAGCGGATGCTGGAAGTCCGCATCGATGAGCAGCACCGCGTTGCCGCGCGCATGATCGATGCCCGCCGACAGCGCGGCCTCCTTGCCGTAGTTGCGCGAGAGCGCCAGATAGCGCACCGGCAGCGTCCGCACCAACTCCATCGCCACCTCGTGGGTGCCATCGCGGCTGCCATCGTTCACCACCAGGATTTCATAATCCGGCGTCAAGGCCTGCACGGCCTCGCAAAGGGCCGCCACGAAGCCCGCCAGATTGGCCTGCTCATTGTGGGCCGGCACCACGCAGCTCAGGCGCAAGGGCGGCCGAGGCAGCGCACCCGGCGGTGCGGCAGGGGCGAATTCAGCATGAAAATCAGTATC
>CAZPWV010000363.1:1436-1755 GCA_964590825.1 uncultured Rhodobacter sp.
GGCCATGGTCTTCACTTTTGGGCAGGCGCTGCGGCCGGTACGTCAAACACGGCATAGGCAAACGGCTGGGGTTTGGGAAACAACCAGCCACTGCGCTGGGCACTCAATAACTGGGGCCGCTCATCCAGGCCCTGCGCGCGCAGCCAGGCCTGCGCCTGCTCGGTACAGGGGGTGGAAGCGGGCTGGCGGGCCTCGGGGCCGAGCGGGCACAGCAGCACGCCGGGCTGCTGGCGCCAGTCACCGAGCCCGCTGAGCTGCGCCGGGAAACTATCCGGCAGGCCGGGCACGGTGCGCAGGCCCGGCCGGGCATAAAACGCTA
>CAZPWV010000364.1:0-1750 GCA_964590825.1 uncultured Rhodobacter sp.
TCCACATGTGGACGCCCGACGTCTACGAAGGCTCGCCCACGCCGGTCACCGCCTTTTTCGCCACGGCGCCCAAGGTGGCGGCAATGGCGCTTCTGGCGCGTCTGGTGCACGACGCCTTCGGCCAGGTGCCGGGTGAGTGGGGCCAGATCGTGGGCCTGATGGCTGTGGCCTCGATGTTCCTGGGCGCGGTGGCCGCGATCGGCCAGCGCAACATCAAGCGCCTGATGGCCTATTCCTCGATCGCCCATATGGGTTTTGCGCTGATGGGGCTGATGGCGGGCAATGCCGAGGGCGTGCAGGCGATGCTGATCTACATGACGATCTACATCGTGATGAATGTCGGCACCTTCGCCTTCATCCTCTCGATGGAGCGCGACGGTCAGCCGGTGACCGACATTGCCGCGCTGAACATGCTGTCCAAGGCCGAGCCGCTGAAGGCGCTGGCGCTTTTGGTGCTGTTGTTCAGCCTGGCGGGGGTGCCGCCGATGCTGGGCTTCTTTGCCAAGCTGTCGGTGCTCAAGGCGGCGCTGTTTGCGGGCTACACCTGGGTGGTGGTGCTGGGCGTCATCGCCTCGGTGATCGGCGCCTTCTACTATCTGCGCATCGTCTATTTCATGTATTTCGGCACCGAGCAGGAGCCGATCGATACCCGGATGCCGCCGGTGCAATGGGGGCTGCTGATGGTGGCGGCGGTGCTGATGGTGGCGGGGGCGTTCAGCCTCTTCGGGCTTGAGGGCGCGGCCACGGCGGCGGCGGCGGCGCTTGTCAACTGAGGCCCCGTGGCCCGAGGGCGTGGCGCGTCATGTGCTGATGCGCTGCGCCAGCACGATGACCGAGGCAAACCGGCTGGCGCCGATGCTCTCGGCGCCGGCCTGGATCTTTGCTCATGAACAGACCGAGGGGCGGGGCCGGCGCGGGCGCGACTGGCGCAGCCCGGCCGGCAATTTTGCCGCAACCTATCTGTTTCATCCCCCCGTGACAGCGCCGGAGGCGGCGCTTTATTCTTTCGTCGCGGCGCTGGCGCTGGAACAGGCGCTGCGCAGCCTGACCGGGCCGGGGGCGGGGCTGGCGCTGAAATGGCCCAATGACGTGCTCTTGAACGGGGGCAAGGTGGCGGGGATATTGCTGGAAAGCGTGGCAACAGGCGGGCAGATCGGGCATCTGGCGATCGGCATCGGCGTCAATCTGGCCGCCGCGCCCGAGCCGTCCAGCCTCGAGCCGGGGGCGGTTTTGCCGGTCAGCCTGCGCGGCGAGACCGGGCTGGTGGTGGCGCCGTCCGATTTTCTGGCGCCTCTGGCCACGGCCTTTGCCGAGGTGGCGGGGCAGTTCGAAACCCTTGGCTTTGCGCCCATTCGTGCGGCCTGGCTGGCGCGTGCGGCCCGGCTTGGCCAGACCATCACCGCGCGCACCGGCGCAGAAACGCGCAGCGGCATCTTCGAGACCATCGACGCGACGGGCGCGCTGATCCTGCGCGAGGCGGCGGGGCGGCGGGCGATTGCGGCGGCGGACATATTTTTCTGAGGGGGGCACATGCTTCTTTGCATCGATTGCGGCAATACCAACACGGTGTTTTCGGTCTGGGACGGCGCCGCCTTCAGCGCCACCTGGCGCATCGCCACCGATCACCGCCGCACGGCGGATGAATATTTCGTCTGGCTCTCGACGCTGATGAGCCTGAAGGGCTTCAAGGGCCGGGTGACCGAGGCGATCATTTCCTCGACCGTGCCGCGGGTGGTGTTCAACCTGCGTG
>CAZPWV010000365.1:0-600 GCA_964590825.1 uncultured Rhodobacter sp.
GCAGATAGCCCAGCAAAGACACCGTCCCAACCCGCGACCGCGGCTTGGGGGGAAGTTGCGGCGGCAGTTGCGGGGGCGCGGGATCTGTCATCGGATCGTGGTGAAACGGTTGACCGCGCGTTCGATGCGGCTTTTCGAGGCCACCCGCCCGGCATAACGCTGCGCCAGCGTCATCGGCCCGGCGGTCAGGCGGAAATAGTCGTAATCGCCGGGCCGGTCGAAGGCGCAAAGATACTGGAAATGCAGCCGGAAAAAGCGCCAGCGCAGCGCCGCCCAGCGCTCGGGCGAGAGCGTTTGCGTGAAGGCCGCCGAGAGGATCAGCGGGTGAATCTGCCCCTCGGGCGCCACCCCCGAGACCTTGACCGGATCGCACAGCGCAAAGGCGCAGCCGTCGCCCGGTGCGGTGACATCGACCCAGCTCAGTTCGGGGCGGGTGCAGAGATAGGCCAGATCGCCGCGCAGCCGCCGCGCCTCGGGCAGGAAGCTGACCATCGGCACCACCTGACCCAGCGTGAGGAAGGAGAGCACCGGGGCTTGTGGCGGGGCTTGTGGCGGGGAAGGGGGGGAAGAGCGGCATCGTCTACTGCGCCACCCGCAAAT
>CAZPWV010000365.1:610-1072 GCA_964590825.1 uncultured Rhodobacter sp.
CTGCGGCCAATTCCCCCCCGGAGTAGTTTTCCCAAGAAGAAGCGGGCCGGGAGGAAGGGGTGACGCGGCCCTGGCGGATCAGATCGGCCAGGATCGAGATCCCCAGATGCGCCCCCGAGGAATGGCCGACCACCAGCACCTCGTCCCAATCCTCGGTCAGGGCCTGGGCGATGGCCGCGCCCATTTCGGCCATGCGGGTTTCGAGTTCGGGCGGGTTGGCGCCGCCCCAGCGCGCGGTAAACGCATAGTCATGCATCAGGTAATAGGCATAGAACCGGCCGTCATGGGCGCGAAACCAGCGCAGCACCAGCAGCACAACCCCGGCCAAGACCGCAAGGCCGAGGGCGGGACCAAACCGGCTGTCGGGCAAGGCCCAGAGCAGCAGCCCCGCCACCGCCGCCCCCGCCAGCAGCCCCGCCAGCGCCTGCACGATCAGCCCGAAGATCGGGTAGAGCGCGGCAA
>CAZPWV010000365.1:1082-1750 GCA_964590825.1 uncultured Rhodobacter sp.
CTTGCGCAGCCGCATCAGCCGGAACAGCGCCCCGCTGGCAATATAGGCATAGGCGGTGCGGACAAGCTGGGCATAGGTTGAGAGGATCGAGGCGCCCATGCTGTCGCGCACGATATCGGACCAGACCAGCACCTCGACATCGGCCTCGACCGCGCGGCCCTGCTGGGTGGAGGTGACATGCCAGCCATAGGGGCCGCCCGCCCGTTTGGGCGCAAGGGCAATCTCGTAGCCCGAGATCGCCGCCTGCGCCGCGCCCTCCTTGCGGTAGAGCTCGCGGTAGCGGCGCGGGTGAATCGGGTCATAGCCGGGGATGTAGAACACCCGGCGGCGGCGGACGGTTTGGGCTTGGGTCGGGGTATCGGTTGGGTGCATCGGGGCCTCTTGGCACCAAAGCTAAACCGGAACTCGGGCAAAAGTAAGGAGTTATGCATCGCCCCAGCGTGCGGCATTGGCGCGGATCGCGGCAATGCGTGCGGGGGTGGCGGGGTGCGAGAGCAGCCAGGCGGGGGCTGCGCCGGCTCGGGGGGCGGTGGCGCTGCCCGCTGCCGCCGCGCTCAGCCGGTCGAGCTTTTCGAACAGCGCGATCTGCGCCGCGCTGCCGATGCCCGCCCGGATCAGCAGCGCGGTGGCAAAGGCATCGGCCTCGAATTCGTCGCGCTGGCTCAGCC
>CAZPWV010000366.1:0-1743 GCA_964590825.1 uncultured Rhodobacter sp.
AGGCGCGGGCCAATGTGGTGGGGCTTGTGGGGCTGGTGGAAAACATGCCCGACGGCGCCGCGCAACGCCCCGGCGATGTGGTGCGCTCGATGAAGGGCGACACCATCGAAGTGGTCAATACCGATGCCGAGGGGCGGATGGTGCTGGCCGATGTGCTCTGGTATGCGCAAAGCCGCTTTGCCCCCGCCGCGGTGATTGACCTGGCCACGCTGACGGGCGCCATCATGGTGGCGCTGGGGCATGAGCACGCGGGCGTTTTTTCGAACGATGACAAACTGTTGCAAGGCGTTCTTCAGGCTGCCGCGCAGGAGGGCGAAGGCGCCTGGCCGATGCCGCTCACGCCGGCCTATGAGCCGCTCATCAAATCGCGGCTGGCCGATATGAAGAACAGCGGCGGGCGCTGGGGCGGGGCGATCACCGCCGCCGCCTTTCTCAAGCGCTTCGTGCAGGAGGGCACCGCCTGGTGCCATATCGACATTGCCGGTGTCGCCCTGCCCCCCGGCGAAACCCCGCTGGCACCGAAAGGGGCCACCGGCTGGGGGGTGCGCACCCTCGACCGGCTGATCCGCAACCGTTTCGAGGCCTGAGATGCCGGCGCTGTTTTTCCACGTCACGCAATCGGCGGTGGAGGAGGTGGTGCAGGTCAACCTCGCCCGCGCGCTGGAGCGTGGCTGGCGGGTGGAGATCCGCGGCACCGATGCCGGGCGGATGGGCTGGCTGGATGAACGGCTCTGGCTTGGCCCCGAGGAAGGGTTTTTGCCGCATGGGCTGGCCTCGGGCGGCCCGCAGGACGCTCTGCAACCGGTTCTGCTGACGCTCGCCCCCCGCCCCGAGGGCCGGCAGGCGATCATGGCGCTGGACGGCGCCGAGGTCAGCGCGGCCGAGGTGGCAGGCGCCGAACGGGTCTGGATCTTCTTTGACGGTCGGGACGAGGCGGCCCTTGCCCGCGCGCGTCAGCAGTGGAAAGCGCTCACCGACGCGGGGGCAAACGCGCAATACTGGAGCGAGGAGGGCGGCCGCTGGGCGATGAAGGCGGAGAAGTGAGCGGCGCGCGGCCCCCCGCCTTCGTGACGCCCCGCCTTCGTGACGCCCGCCCAAGTCTGACGGCCCCAGTCTGACGGCCCCAGTCTGACGGCCCCAGTCTGACGGCCCGAATCTGGGCGCCCGAGGCTGGGGCGAGCCTGCGTCTCCCGCTTCCCCTTTTCCCCGCCACCTGTTACACCGCGCCGCCTGCGACACCGCTCCACCTGTTTCACCGCCCCGCAAAGGAGCGCCCGATGACCAAGTTCAGCTTCACCCTTGCCGCCACCGATGGCGCGGCCCGCACCGGCACCATTCACACCCCGCGCGGGGATATTCGCACCCCCGCCTTCATGCCGGTGGGCACGGCGGCCACGGTCAAGGCGATGCTGCCCGAAAGCGTGGCGGCAACCGGTGCCGATATCTTGCTAGGCAATACCTACCATCTGATGCTGCGCCCCAGTGCCGAGCGCATTGCCCGGCTGGGGGGGCTGCACCAGTTCATGAACTGGAGCCGCCCGATATTGACCGACTCGGGCGGGTTTCAGGTGATGAGCCTCGCCTCGCTGCGCAAGCTCACCGAAGAGGGGGTGACCTTTTCCAGCCACATCGACGGCTCGAAGCACCACCTTTCCCCCGAGCGCAGCATGGAAATTCAGCGCCTTCTGGGCTCCGATATCGTCATGGCTTTTGATGAATGCCCGGCCCTGCCGGCCAGCGAAG
>CAZPWV010000367.1:0-1741 GCA_964590825.1 uncultured Rhodobacter sp.
GAGGACAACGAGCGCCAGCATTTCCTGATCGAGCGCACCGATGGCCTCAAGATCTATCTGGGCGACGAGTGGGTGCTGGTCCTGCCGGACCCCGACCGCCCGGTCTTTCACGTGTTTGCGGAGGGCTCCTCGCCCAGCTCGGCCGAGTCCCTGGCCGCCAAGTACGTCCGCATCGTGGAAAGCCTGCAACACTAACTCAAAGCGGGCCTGCGCGCCCATTGGGCGCGCAGGCCTCGCTCAGAAAGCCCTTGAGCGGGTTGAAACCGCCGTTCATCAGCAATTCAAGGTCGCAAATCTGCCGGGCCGTCAGATCCCAGGAGGGCAGGCTGCCCGCCTCGATCTTCAGCTTGAGGGCGGATTCATGCGAAACATAAAGCTCCGGAATGGGAGCAAACTTCGGGAGAGACATCGCGGGACCTGCTTGTTGATAGCAACCAAGGGCGCCGGGGGCGCTTGCGCGGGGCTTTGCCCGCAATAGTGGCATATTTCAAGCGAAAGCGGGGAGAAACGGGGAAAAGAGGCAAATTTGGCGCGTTTTTGCCGCTTGGCAGAACAAATGCCGCCCCGCGATGCCGCGCGGGGCCTGCCTGTTCGCACGCTTGGGTGTCACGCCTGCGTGGCCAGCCAACGCTCGGTATCCAGCGCCGCCATGCAGCCCATGCCGGCCGAGGTGACCGCCTGACGATAGACATGGTCGGTCAGATCGCCGGCGGCGAAGACCCCCGCAATCGAGGTGCGGGTGGAGCCCGGTTCGACCTTCACATAGCCGCCGTGATGCAGCTCGAGCTGATCCTTGACCAGTTCGGAGGCGGGGGCATGGCCGATGGCCACAAAGAAGCCTTCGCAGGGCACGACGCTCTCGGCGCCGGTCTGCACGTCCTTCACCCGCACGCCGGTCACGCCCAGCGGCATCTCGTTGCCCAGAACCTCCTCGACCGTGGCATTCCAGACCACCGCGATTTTCGGGTTCTTCATCAGCCGCTCGATCAGGATCTTTTCGGCGCGGAAGCTGTCGCGGCGGTGCACCACGGTGACTTTCGAGGCGAAATTGGTCAAAAACAGCGCCTCTTCCACGGCACTGTTGCCGCCGCCGGCCACCACCACCTCGCGGCCACGGTAAAAGAACCCGTCGCAGGTGGCGCAGGCGGAAACGCCAAAGCCCTTGAACTTTTCCTCCGAGGCCAGACCCAGCCAGCGCGCCTGCGCGCCGGTGGCCAGAATCACCGCATCGGCCACATAGGTGGTGCCGCTGTCGCCCAGCGCCACAAAGGGGCGGCTGCCAAGGTTGAGGCTGGTGATCGTGTCGCCGATGATTTCGGTGCCCATCGCGCGGGCGTGCTCTTCCATTTGCGCCATCAGATCGGGGCCCTGCACCTCGGTGCGGCCGGGCCAGTTTTCCACCTCGGTGGTGATGGTCAGTTGGCCGCCCGGCTGGATGCCCTGCACCAGCACCGGGTTCAGCATGGCGCGGGCGGAATAGACCGCCGCCGTGTAGCCTGCCGGCCCCGAGCCGATAATCAACACGCGTGTCGTTTTCATCTCGCCCATCCGCATTCTCCCATCTTCGTGGCGCGACAGATATAGGCGGGGCCGGGACGAAGCGAAACCCCCCCCGCCTGCGGTCTGCCCCCCCCACGGGCCTGTTCGTGAGGCGTTTCAAAAGGTTTGATATCGCGCGATTTTTGGCGCGTTTGTTTTCAATGGGTTATGGGGCGAAAATTTCAATAGGTTTGTTACTTGG
>CAZPWV010000368.1:0-1172 GCA_964590825.1 uncultured Rhodobacter sp.
CACGGGCAGCCCAGAGCTCCCGCATCACCGGCACCGAATCCTTCGCCGCCTGACGCACCGCCGCCTGATCCTCGGGGCTCAGCTTGTCCCAGGATTTCTTCGACATCACAAACACTTCGGGCACAATCAGGTGCTCGTCGAGGGTGTAATACTTCGCCACTTCGAAATGGCCCGAGCTGTCAAACGACGGCCAGTTGTTTTCGGCGCCGTCGATCACCCCGGTCTGGATCGAGGAGTAAACCTCGCCATAGGGCATCGGCGTGGCATTGGCGCCGAGCGCCGAGACCATATCGACAAAGACATCCGACTGCATGACGCGGAACTTCATGCCCTTGAGGTCATCCATCGAGGTGATCGGCTTTTGGCTGTTGTAGAAACTGCGCGAGCCGCCATCGTAAAAGGCCAGGCCGATCAGGTCATGGGCGGTGAAGGCGTCCAGGATCTGCGCGCCGATATCGCCATCCATCACCTTGTGCATGTGATCGACCGAGCGGAAGATATAGGGCAGCGAGGGCACCTGGGTTTCGGGAATGATGTTGTTGAACGGCCCAAGCGAGACGCGGTTGAAGTCGATCACGCCGAACTGGGTTTGCTCGATGCTGTCCTTTTCCTCGCCAAGCTGGGCCGAGTGGTAAACCTCGACGCAAAGCCGCCCGCCGGTGCGTTCCTCCAGCAGTTTGCCCATCGCCTTGACGGCCTCCACCGTGGGGTAGCCGTCGGGGTGGGTGTCCGACGAGCGGAAGGTGGTTTCGCAGGCGCTGGCCGCGCCGGCAAAGGCCACGCCCACAAGCAAGGTGGCCAGAGTGGTCAGGTGTTTCATGGTTTTTCTCCTCCCGAAATGGCTCTCAGAGCCGATAGGCTTGCCGCGCAAGCCGATGAGCAAGGTCTTGCATGACCTCATAGGCCTCGTCCTCGCAAAGCCGCCCGGTGGCGACCAGCGTGGCAAGGAAACCGGCATCGACCCGCCGCGCCACATCATGACGCGCGGGGATCGAGCAAAAGGCGCGGGTGTCATCGTTGAAGCCCACGGTGTTGTAAAAGCCCGCGGTTTCGGTGGTCATCCGGCGGTAGCGCCACATGCCTTCAAAACTGTCATGGAACCACCAGGCGGGGCCAAGCCGCAGGCAGGGGTAAACGCCCGCCAAGGGCGCCAGTTCGCGCGCATAGGTGGT
>CAZPWV010000368.1:1182-1727 GCA_964590825.1 uncultured Rhodobacter sp.
AGCAGCGGGCCAAGCGCGGTGACGTAATCGGTGCGGCGCGGCACATCATAGCCCTTGTCGCGGCCAAAGCGGGCCAGCACCGGGGCGGAATGGTTGCGCAGCGCACCGGGGTGGATCTGCATCACCAGTCCGTCCTCAAGCGACATCTTCGCCATTTCGGTCAGCATCTGGCCGCGGAAAGTCTCGCGCTCCTCGGCGCTGGCCTTGCCGGTCATCACCCGGCCGTAAAGCGCCGCCGCCGCATCGGGGGGCAGGTTGCAGGTGGTGGCGCTGGGGTGGCCGTGATCGGTCGAGGTGGCGCCGAAGCGCTTGAAATAGCTGCGCCGGTTGCGATGCGCCGCCAGATAGCCCGAATAACTGGCCGCATCCTCGCCCGCCAAGGCGCAAAACGCCTCGACGTTTTGCACGAAGCCGGCAAAGTCGGGGTCCACCACCGGGTCGGGGCGGTAGGCGGTAATCACCCGGCCCGTCCAGCCGCTTTCGCCAATCATCCGGTGCCAGCGCAGGTCATCAAGCGGGCTTTCGGTGGTGGCGATCACCTCGAT
>CAZPWV010000369.1:0-1696 GCA_964590825.1 uncultured Rhodobacter sp.
TGGTTTCCAGCCCGCCCACCAGCTTGTGGTGGTCGATGATCGCGGTGATGTCGGCCTTGTTGATGCCCTCGGGCAGCTCGGCGGGGTTGTTGGTGTCAACGATCACCACCTTCTCGCCCGGTTCGATGGCCGAAATGATCTCGGGTTTCGGCAGATCCCAGTGGCGCAGCACAAAGGCCGCCTCGGTGTTGGGTTCGCCCAGCAGCACCGGCTTGGCGGGGGTGCCCAGCACGTCGTTGAGATACCAGGCCCAGATGATCGGCGAGCCGGTCGAGTCGGTGTCGGGGGATTTGTGGCCGAAAACCTTGGTGGTCATGGGAACCTCAGCGGAAGAGTGATTTTGGCGGCCTTATAGAGGCTGGCGCGGCATTTGTCACGCCCTCGCCGCACCGCAGCATGAACAATCAGTCAAGCCGCTCGACCGCCCAGCCCCGCGCTTCGAGCAGCGCCAGAACCCCGCCCTCGCCCGACAGGTGCAGCGCCCCGAAAGCGGCCAGCACCGGGCCTTTCGCGGCCTCTGCCTCCAGTACCGGGATCCAGGCGCGGTTGCGGCCGGTGACCAGCTTTTCATCCGACAGCGCCACCTGCCGCGCCAGTTCGGCCTCGGAATAGCCCCGCGCACGGGCCCGATGCATGGCGTATTCCCACACCACCCGCGCCTCGCGGTTGAAATACAGATTGGCCAGCGTCACCGACTGGCTCTCGGCCTGCATCGCCTCCAGCATCAGCATCCGCAGGATATCGGCATTGTCTTGCGCACTCATCGTGTCAAACAGCGCAAAGGCGGTGTCCCAGGGTTCCAGCGCCACAACCGGAAGCCCCCGCGCCCCCGCCGCCTCGATCAGCATCTTGTCGAGCCCCGCCTCGCCCCGCGCCATCGCCTCCAGCGCGCAGGGCGGCACCGAAAGCGTCACCGCCAGAAACGCCGGCTTCATCTTGGCGGCGATCATCGGCGCCATGCCCCGTGCCTGCAACACCGCCCGCAGCGCCTGCCAATCCGCCTCTGGCAGCATCTCGGGAATGGTCGGGCCGGTGGTGATGAACAGCCGCGACGGGTCGGCCGCCACCGCCGCCGTCATCTCTGCCTCCTGCGCCGGCCCCATCTCGACCAAAAGCGCCCGCGCCCCGGCCAGATGCGGCTGCACCTCGGCGGCCAACGCGGCATGGCGGGCATCGGGCAGATGCATGGTGCCGACAAGGGTGATCGCCTGCCCCGCCTTGCGCGCCACGAACACCAACCCGCCGGCATGGGGCACGGCCCCGGCCCTGGCCCGCAGCGCGGCCTGATCGGCCGCGGGCAAGGCGGCAAAAAGATCGGCCCCGGCACAGCCCGACAGGGCCGGCCCGGCCAGCAGGGCCAAAGCGAAGGCCAAAGCGAAAGTCGGGGCAAGGATGGCGGCAAAAGCCCGCAGCAAGGAACGCAAGGGGATCTCCTGAAAAGCCCAGCCTGACATGCCGCGTCACATTCTCCAAGCCCCGGTTGTCGTGAAAATTTCGCGCAAGCAGGTGTTGACAGGGCGGGGGGCGAGTGACTAACTGCCCCACCGTTAGCACTCGGCCCATATGAGTGCTAAAAGCAAAAACCTGGAACCTTAGGGAGTGACCCAGATGGCATTCAAACCGCTTCATGACCGCGTGCTGGTCAAGCGCGTGCAAGGCGAAGAAAAAACCAAGGGTGGCCTCATCATCCCCGATA
>CAZPWV010000370.1:0-1686 GCA_964590825.1 uncultured Rhodobacter sp.
ACCCGCACCTGGCCGGGGCCAAGCACCTGCACGAAGGCAGGCTCTTCGAAACTCACCGCCCGGCGCAGCGGTGCCCAAAGGACAAAGCCGGTGCCGGTCTGCTCAGCCATCCCCGCCGCTGCCAGCACCGCCAGCGCCCGCGCCTCCGGCGGGGCGATGCGCGGCGCGGTGAGCGCCTCGATCTCGCGGCCAATCAGCCCGGTGTCCACATCGCCCGCCGCAAAGCCCGCATGGCCCGCCAGACGACCCAGAAAGGCAAGGTTCGTCACCGTGCCCGCCACCTCGGTAGCCGCAAGCGCGCGGGCAAGTGCGCCAAGAGCGGCGGCCCGCGTCGGGCCATGGGTGATGAGCTTGGCAATCATCGGATCATACCAAGGGGAAATGCTGTCGCCCTGCCGCACCCCGGTTTCGATCCGCGCGCCGGGGCCAAAGCGCAGATGCGCCAACCGCCCGGTGGCGGGCAGGAAACCGGCCTCGACATCCTCGGCGTAAAGCCGCGCCTCGAAGGCATGGCCATGGATGCGCAACTCCTCCTGCCGCGCAGGCAGGGCCTCTCCGCTTGCCACGCGCAGCTGCCATTCGACCAGATCGATGCCGGTGATCGCCTCGGTCACCGGGTGTTCCACCTGCAAGCGCGTGTTCATCTCCATGAACCAGAAGCGGTCCACCCGCAGCCCGTCCGAGGCATCGACGATGAATTCCACCGTGCCGGCGCCCGCGTAGCCAATCGCCTCGGCCGCGCGCACGGCGGCCTGCCCCATGGCGGCGCGCATTTCCTCGGTCATGCCGGGGGCGGGGGCCTCTTCGATCACCTTCTGGTGGCGGCGCTGCAACGAGCAATCGCGCTCGAAGAGATGCACCGCGTGGCGGCCATCGCCAAACACCTGCACCTCGATATGGCGCGGCTTTTCGACATATTTTTCAATCAAAACAGCGTCATTTCCGAAGGCCGTTTGCGCCTCGCCACGGGCACTTTCCAAAGCGGCGGCGAAATCTTCGGGGCGGTCCACCCGGCGCATCCCCTTGCCGCCGCCGCCCGCCACCGCCTTGATGAGCACCGGGTAGCCCAGTGCATCGGCGGCGCCCGCCAGGTGCTCACCGTCCTGATTGGCGCCATGATAGCCCGGCACCACCGGCACGCCGGCCTCGGCCATCAGGGCTTTCGCGGCATCCTTCAGCCCCATGGCGCGAATGGCCGCCCCCGAGGGGCCGATGAAGGCCAGCCCCGCCGCCTGAACCGCATCGACAAACTCGGGGTTCTCGCTCAGAAACCCGTAGCCGGGGTGAATGGCCTCGGCGCCGGTGGCCAGCGCGGCGGCAATGAGGGCATCGCCGCGCAGGTAGCTGTCTTTGGGCGCGGGGCCGCCGATGCAGACGGCCTCATCGGCCAGCGCCACATGGCGTGCCCCCACATCGGCCTGCGAATAAACCGCCACCGTGGCCACGCCGAGCCGGCGCGCGGTATCGATCACCCGGCAGGCAATCTCGCCGCGGTTGGCAATCAGGATTTTTCGGAACATGATCCCCCCGTCTTTCCGTGGCGTTTTTTCAGATGCCACAAGCTGCGTGCATCGTGGCTGGCACTTTGCTCACCCATCTCTGCTCTCCCTCGCCTATCCGACCCGCAAAGCGGTTCGCGGCATTGCCGACCGCACACCCCTGGGGAGGCTCTATCCGCCTGTCCCC
>CAZPWV010000371.1:0-891 GCA_964590825.1 uncultured Rhodobacter sp.
GCCGAAAAGGCCAGCACGAAGGCCCCCGAAGACCCCGGCGTGACGATCACCCGATCCGGGTTGAGATCGACCCCATACCAGCGCGCGTAAAGCGCCGCGATGCCCTCGCGCAATTCGGGCAGGCCCAGCGCCACGGTATAGCCCAGCGCCTCGCGCTCGAGCGCCGCCGCCAGCGCCGCCCGTGCGGCGGGCGGGGCGGGGGTCGAGGGCTGGCCCACCTCCATGTGGATGATGTGGCCCCCCGCCGCCTCGGCGCGGCGCGCGGCCTCCATCACATCCATCACAATGAAGGGATCGACCTGCCCACGGCTTGAAAAACGCATCCCCTCCCCCATCCTGCGCGCAGGGGGCACTTTGGCCCGTCGCTTGCGGCGAGGCCGGGATAGGCCCCGAAACCGCCCCGGTCAATGTGAAATGGCACGATTGGCCGAAACCGAAGGATTGCCCGAACCGGGGAGATTGGTCGCAGCCATTCCCCCTTGCACCCCCCGCGCCGATTGGCCACTCTCGCCCGAACCGGCCGACAGGCCCCGAAAGGAAAACCTCATGCTTCGTTTGCTGCCCTCCCTGCCGTGCCCCCCCGTTCTGGCCGCGCTGGCGCTATCCACCACGCTGGCGCTGCCCGCCGCCGCCTTTGACCTTGCGGCGATGACGCCCGACGAAAAGGCCGCCTTCGGCGCAGCGGTGAAAGACTACCTGATGGAAAACCCCGAAACCCTGGTGGAGGCCATCAATGTGCTGGAAGAGCGCCAGCAGGCCGCTTCGGAGCAAAACGACAAGGTTCTGGTGCAGACCAACGCCAAGGATATTTTCGAATTCGCCGGCGACTGGGTGGGCGGCAATGACCAGGGCGATGTAACGATGGTCGAATTCATCGACTACAAATGCTCA
>CAZPWV010000371.1:901-1682 GCA_964590825.1 uncultured Rhodobacter sp.
TCGATGAAGTTCTGGCCAAGGACAGCAACATCCGCTTTGTGGTGAAGGAATTCCCGATCCTGTCGGATCAGTCGGTTCTGGGGGCGCGCTTTGCGGTGGCGGTGAAACAGGTTGCGGGCGATGCGGCCTATGAGGCCGTGCATGACGCGCTGATGGATTTTCGCGGCGACATGACATTGGAAAGCCTGAGCCGGCTGGCCGAAGAGCAGAAACTGGATGCCAAGGCGGTGATCGAGCGGATGAACACCGAAGAGGTCACGGCCGTGCTGCGCGCCAATGCGCAACTGGCCGAACGCATGGGCATTTCCGGCACCCCGGCCTTTGTCGTGGGCAGCCAGCTCTTGCGCGGCTATGCGCCCACCGAGACGATGCTGCAGATCATCGCCGGCGAGCGCGGCTGAGCCTGAAACGGCACGGGGGGCCTTGCCCCCCACCCCTTTCAGGGCCCCCCACCCCAAGGTATTTGGGGCAAGATGAATGGGCAGGCCGGGGCAGAACGCGCCGCCGGGGCGTCGGGCGGAACCCGGACGCCCAGCCCCCGGCCCCCGGACTTGCCACCCTTTCATCGCCCAACTTTCATCTTGCCCGAAATACCTCGTGGGGCGTCCTGCACGAACGGGGGCCGAGCCGCCCCCCTGCTCACCCGGCCGCCTTCGCCTCGGCCTCGAGCTGCGCCGCGCGCTCTTCCACCAGCCGCACGATTTCCTCGATCATCGATTCGTTGCCCAGCTTGTGGCTTTGCTTGCCGGCCAGATAGACCATGCCCGCGCCCGCGCCGCCG
>CAZPWV010000372.1:0-1671 GCA_964590825.1 uncultured Rhodobacter sp.
GGCGGGGTTGGCGGCGGCGGGCAGGGTGACGGTAAAGACCGTGCCGCCACCGGGGCGGGGGGCATGGGTCAGCCGGCCGTGATGCAGTTCGATGATCGAGCGGCAGATGTTCAGCCCCATTCCCATGCCCTGCGATTTCGTCGAGGTGAACGGGTCGAACAGGCTGGCCGCCACGGTTTCCGAAATGCCCGGCCCGCGGTCACAGACATCCAACGCCACCATCGTCCCGTCGCGGCGCAGCCGCAAGGTCAGGTCGTTGCCATGGCGCGGCCCCTCGGCCATGGCCTCCATGCCGTTGCGGATCAGGTTGACCAGCACCTGCTCGATCAGGATGCGGTCGGCCAGCACCGGTGCAATGGAGCCCTCGGCCTTGGCCACCAGCTTGACCCGCATTTCCCGCGCGTCGGCCGCCATCAGGCCCAGCGCCTCGGTCACCACCTCCGAGAGCGCCAGCGGCCCCAGTTGCGGGGTGCGTTTCTTCACGAAATCCTGCACCCGGCGGATGATGAGCCCGGCCCGTCGCGCCTGTGCCGCCATTTTCTCGAAGGCGCCGCGCAGCAGGTTCGGGTCGGGTGCGGGCTGCTCGAACAGGTTCAGCCCGCCCGCCGCATAAGAGGCGATGGCCGCAAGTGGCTGGTTGAGCTCATGTGCCAGCGTCGAGGCCATTTCGCCCAGCGTGACCAGCCGCCCGGTGCGGGCCAGGCTTTCGTCTTGCGCGCGGGCAAGACGGGCGGCGCGTTTGGCCTCGGTGATGTCGATGATCGAGCCCATCCAGCCGCGGTGCCGCCCCTCGGCATCGATCAGCGGCGCCTCGAAGACCTGCACCTCGATCTCGCTGCCGTCGGCGCGGCGAAACCGGGTTTCAAACGCCTGCGGCACCGCCTGCCCCTCGGAGAGCTGGCGCTGCCGGGCCAGCGTTTCCTCCAGCGTGTCCAGCGCCCAATAGGGCATCGGCGGATCGCGCCCGACCAGATCCTCGGCCGCCAGCCCCACCAGTTTGCAAAAGGCGGCATTGACGTAAAGGATATGGCCGGCGTTGTCCTTGGCGCGCAGCCCCACGGTCAGGCTTTCCTCCATCGCGCGGCGAAAGGCCATTTCGGCGCTCAGCCGTTCTTCGGCGCTGCGGCGGCGGTTGGCGTTGCGGTGCAGCGCCACCAGCGCCAGAATGGCAAAGGCCGAGAGCGCCAGGATCGCGGCGAAGAGCGCGGTATTGCCAAAGGCGGGCGGGCGGTCATAGGCCATGATTTCCAGCGTGGTTCCCGCCAGCGGCGGATCAAAGCTGATGCCGTGGCGCGGCGCCCCCGCCGCCGTGGCGCGCCGCGCGCGTTCGGCCAGCCGCCCCGAGGCATCCGAAAGCCGCACGCCATATTGCTCGGCGATCCACCAGGGAATGTGGCGCTCCAGCATCAGCGGCAGGTAGGTGTAGCCCTGACGTTTGTCGAAGGGACCTTCCTTGGGGTAGATGATGACACTGCTGGGGCCGTGCTCGACCCGGTAGCTGAGGGTTTGCGCGTAGCGGCTGAGTTCCTGAGCCTGATAGCGCGAGGTGCGCAGCTCTTCGGCGAGCAGCAGGCCCGCGACGATGCAGAGGGCCAGAAGCAGCAGCCAGAAAATGATTTTTAGCGTGCTGCGGCGTTTACGCGGTGCCGGCTGCTGCTGCTGGCTTGCTGG
>CAZPWV010000373.1:0-1666 GCA_964590825.1 uncultured Rhodobacter sp.
CGTATTTCGTCGCCCCGCCGGGGTCGTCGGGGTCGTTCACATAGCCGCCCTCGCGGGCGACAATTTCGCGTGCAATCTCGGTTACTGTCTTCATGTCCCATTCCCCTTGCTCCCGCGGGGAATGGTGACGAAATCCTCTCACCGAGTGTTAAAGCGAGCGAACGCTTGGCCGTTCGGGCTCAGCTTTCGGCCTCAGCTCTCGGGGGCGCGATAGACGCCGGTGAATTTCACCGGCACGGTGGCGCCGCCATCGGTGACGTTGAAGGTAATCACCTCGCCCTGCCCGCGGCTGAGCGTTCCGGTTTCGACCAGCCCGCCAAGGCGGAACACCTCGCCCGGTGCGGGCGGTTCGGAGGCCAGTTGCGACGGGGCGCGGAAGAAATTGATCCCGTCCTTGAAGCCGATGCCGATCAGCGTCGCGCTGATGGCCAGCGCCACGGCGGCCACGGCCAGCACCTGAATACGGCGTTTCTTCTTGAGGTTTCTCATCGCGTTTCCTCCGCTTTCGCGCATCACGTCTACCGGCTTTCGCCGCGCCCCGGCCCTGACTTAGGTCAAGGGAATACCGGCGCCAGCATCAGCCCCATGGTTTCCTCGAGCCCCAGCATCAGGTTGGCATTCTCGATCGCCTGCCCCGAGGATCCCTTGGTCAGATTGTCGAGCGTCACCATCACCACCGCCCTGCCGGGAATGCGGTCTCCAATGACGCCCACATGCACGAAATTGGAGCCTGCAACCGAGCGTGTCGAGGGGAGTGCGCCGAAAGGTAGCACCTCCAGAAACACCTCGGGCGCGTAGCGCGCCGCCAGCGTGGCGTGAATTTCGTCTGCATTTCCGCGCACATAGACGGTAACCAGAATGCCCCGATTGAAGGGCATCAGATGCGGGGTGAACTGCACCCGCACGGGGCGGCCCGACAAGGCACTGAATTCTTGGTCAAATTCGCCCAGATGGCGATGCTTGCCGCCGGCCGAATAGGGCATGGTGCCGCCCGAAAGCTCGGCATGAAGCAGGTTTTCCTTGAGCGCCCGGCCCGCGCCGGACACCCCGGCCTTGAGGTCAATCACAATCTCGTCAAGGTCGATCACCCCGGCCTCGATCAGCGGCCGCAGCGCATATTGGCCCGCCGCCGCATTGCAGCCGGTGCCCGCAACCAGCCGCGCGGCACGAATCTCCTCGCGGTAGAATTCGGTCAGCCCATAGACCGCCTCTTTTTGCAACTCGGGCGCGGAATGCGGCTTGCCATACCATTTTTCATACTCCGCCGGATCACGCAGGCGAAAATCGGCCGACAGGTCCACCACCTTCAGATTGCGCGGCAATTCGGCAATCACCGCCTGACTGGTGGCATGGGGCAGCGCGCAAAAGGCCAGATCGACGGCGGAAAAATCGATCTCCTCGATCTTCACCAGATCGGGCAGGCCGATGTGGCGCAGATGCGGAAAAACCTCGCCCATGCGCATCCCGGCCTTGCGGTCCCCCGACAGCGCGACGATCTGCATTTCGGGATGGGTGGCGATGATCCGGGCAAGCTCGGCGCCGGTATAGCCCGAAGCCCCCAGAATGGCGATTTTCTTGCGCATGGCATTCTCCGCGGTTGTGGCCCTCTCCTGCCTCAGGCTAACGTGCCACGCAAGCAAAGTTTGCGCAGGGAACAATTGCGGGG
>CAZPWV010000374.1:0-1633 GCA_964590825.1 uncultured Rhodobacter sp.
GGTGCAAATCGTCGATCTGAAATCGGGTGACGACCTGACCCGGCAATATCTGTTGCAGATCGTGGCCGAGCACGAAAGCCGGGGCGAAAGCGTGCTGCCCGTCGATGTGCTGACCGATCTGGTGCGCAGCTACACCACGCAGGCGCAGTCGGTGGTGCCACAGTTCCTTGCCGCCAGTTTCGAGATGCTGCGCGAGGGGCAGTCGAAGGTGCTGGAAAATTTCGGCGCCTTTCCCAACCCGATGGCCTCGATGCCGGGGTTCGAGGCGCTGCAACGCCAGCAGCAGGCCTTCTTGCAGTCGATGATGGCGGGCTGGGGTGCAGCGGGCAGCACGGCGCCCGAAGCCGAAAGCCCAAGCGATGCCGGCAATGGCCGCGAGGAACTCGACGCGATCAAGAAGCAACTTGCCGATCTGCAATCGAAACTCGCCAAGCTGTAAGCCGCGCCGGGCAAAGGGGCGCTGCCCCTCTTGGCCTTGCGGCCAATTCACCCCGAGGTATTTGTGGCAAGATGAAAGAGCTGAAAAAGGGCGCCCGTCGGCGCCCTTTCGTTCTGGGTTCATCTTGCCACAAATACCTCGGGGTGAGCCCCGCAGGGGCGGGGGGCGGCGCCCCCCCCCCACCGCGCCCTTCAGGCTCAGGCCACTTCGGCAAAGACCTTTTTCAGCGCCTTTTCGAGCTTTTCGAACATTTCGTCCATCTGCGGTTCGGTCATGATGAAGGGCGGGCAGAGCACGATGGATTGACCCAACGGGCGGCAGATCAGCCCCAGATCGGTGCAGGCATTGGCGATGCGTTCGGAAACCGAAAGCGAGCCGTCGAAGGGGGTTTTCGTGGCCTTGTCCTTCACCGCCTCGAGCGCCCACATGTAACCCACGCCGCGCAATTCGCCGATATTGGGGTTCTTGGCAATCTCGGCCAGACCGGCCTCGAGCCGGGGCGCCAGGCGTTTGACGTTTTCGGCCAGGCCCTCGTTCATCACCACGTCGATCGCCTTGAGCGCAATCGCGCAGCCCACCGGGTGGCCCGAAGCGGTAAAGCCATGCGGGAATTCCTCGATCGCCTCCGAGGCCGCCTGCACCCGGTCGGCCAGTTCCGGCCCCAGGATCACCGCCCCCATCGGGAAGAACCCGGCGGTGAGGTTTTTCGACGAAATGATCGCATCGGGCATGAAATCATAGGTCTGTGCGCCCCAGGTGTTGCCGGTGCGGCCAAAGCCACAGATCACCTCATCGGCAATCAGCGGGATGCCGTATTTCTTCAGCACCGGCGCCACCGCCTGGAAATAGCCTTTCGGCGGCGGCAGCACCCCCCCCGCGCCCATCACCGGCTCGGCGAAGAAACCGGCAATTGTGTCGGCGCCTTCCTTGATGATCGTCGCTTCCAGTTCCGCCGCCAGCCGCGCGGTGAACTGTTCCTCCGTTTCGCCGGCCTTGCCAAAGCGCCAGTAATGCGGGCAGGTCAGATGGATGAACCCCGGCAGCGGCAGGCCGAATACCGAATTGTAGGGCTTGCCGGTCATCGAGGCGGCCACCGCCGTCACCCCATGATAGCCGTTCCAGCGGGTGAGAATCTTGCGCCGCTGCGGCTTGCCCTCGGCGCCGTGCAGGAACCACAGGATCTTGACCATCGTG
>CAZPWV010000375.1:0-1630 GCA_964590825.1 uncultured Rhodobacter sp.
GCGGGGTGGTATGCCGGAACCCCCGAGATTGACGCCCAGATCCGGGCGCGTTTTGCCACGCTGTGGCAGGCGGCGCGGGCGGGGGCGCTGGAGCCCTGGGCGGCGAGTGCGCGGGGCGCGCTGGCGGCGGTTTTGGTGCTTGACCAGTTTCCGCGCAATATCTTTCGCGACGGGGCCGAGAGTTTTGCCACCGATCACGCGGCGCTGACGCTGGCCGGCCGGGCCATTGCCGAGGGCCATGATCTGGCCACGGCGCCGCCGCTGCGGCAGTTTTTCTACCTGCCCTTCATGCATTCCGAGGAGATCGTGGCGCAAAACCGCAGTGTGCATCTCTTTGCCGAGCGGATGCCGGGCGACAATCTGCGCCATGCGCGGGCGCACCGCGACGTGATTGCCGCCTTTGGCCGATTTCCCTGGCGCAATGCCGCGCTGGGCCGGAACAGCACGCCGCAGGAACAGGCGTTTCTGGCGGCGGGGGGCTATCGCAAAGCCTTGTCCGCCTATCCGCCGTTGCAGGGAAATACAAAATAGTTTAAGGGCAAACTATCTTCAAACGGAGGGTTCCATGGCGGCCAGAAGCTTCGATATGATCGTGATCGGTGCCGGTCCGGGCGGCTATGTGGCCGCCATTCGCGCGGCGCAACTGGGGCTGAGCGTGGCGGTGGTCGAGCGCGAGCATCTGGGCGGCATCTGCCTGAACTGGGGCTGCATTCCGACCAAGGCGCTCTTGCGCTCGGCCGAGGTGTTCCACCTGATGCAGCGCGCCAAGGAGTTTGGCCTGAAGGCCGAGGGGCTGGGCTATGACCTGCCCGCCGTGGTGGCGCGCTCGCGTGCCGTGGCCAAACAGCTTTCCGGCGGCATTGGCCATTTGCTGAAGAAAAACAAGGTCACCGTGGTGATGGGCGCGGCCAGCCTGCCGCGCGCCGGCGTGGTTTCGGTGAAAACCGAGAAGGGCGTCGAGGAGCTGACGTCGAAGGCGATCGTTCTGGCCACCGGCGCGCGGGCGCGGCAATTGCCGGGGCTGGAGGCCGATGGCGATCTGGTCTGGAGCTACAAGCACGCGCTGACCCCAAAGCGGATGCCGCAGAACCTTCTGGTCATCGGCTCGGGCGCGATTGGCATCGAATTTGCCTCGTTCTTCAACACTTTGGGGGCAAAAACCACGGTGGTCGAGGTGATGGACCGGGTCTTGCCGGTGGAAGACGCCGAGATATCGGCCTTTGCGAAAAAGCAGTTCGTCAAGCAGGGCATGGCGATTTTGGAAAAGACCACGGTGAAGACGCTCGAGCGTTTCCCCGATGGCACGGGCGGCGGCAAGGTGGTGGCGCATCTCGAAAATGCCCAGGGCACCACCACGGCCGAATTCGACACGGTGATTTCCGCCGTCGGCATTGTCGGCAATGTCGAGGGGCTGGGGCTTGAGGCGCTGGGAGTGCAGATCGACCGCACGCATGTGGTGGTGGATGCGTTCTGCCGCACCGGCGTGCCCGGCCTTTTCGCCATCGGCGATATTGCCGGGGCGCCATGGCTTGCGCACAAGGCCAGCCACGAAGGGGTGATGGTGGCCGAGCTCATCGCCGGAAAACACCCCCACCCGATCAAGCCCGGCTCGATTGCCGGCTGCACCTAT
>CAZPWV010000376.1:0-329 GCA_964590825.1 uncultured Rhodobacter sp.
TCGAGTTCGGCAATCTCGTTTTGCCCGTCCTCGCCATCGCCCAGCTCGCGCTGAATCGCCTTCATCTGTTCGTTCAGGTAATATTCGCGCTGCGTCTTTTCCATCTGGCTCTTGACGCGGCTCTTGATCTTTTTCTCGACCTGCAGCACCGAAACCTCGCCCTGCATCAGCCCATAGACCTTTTCCAGCCGGGCCGAGACATTCAGCGTTTCCAGCAATTCCTGCTTGAGCTTGACGTCCAGCCCCATATGCCCCGAGACCAGATCGGCCAGCTTGTCGGCCTGCTGCGTTTCGGCCACCGCCGCCAGCGCCTCCTCGGGGACGTTTTT
>CAZPWV010000376.1:339-1630 GCA_964590825.1 uncultured Rhodobacter sp.
ATCTTGGCGTAGCGTTCGAATTCCTCCGCCACCGAGCGCGACAGCGCCTTGATCGTGGCAAGATCGCCCTCGACCTCGCTCAGCGCCTCGGCTTCGGCCTCGAAAAAGGACGGGTTCGTCACGAAATCGGTGATCCGCACCCGCGTCTTGCCCTCGACCAGCACCTTCACCGTGCCATCGGGCAGCTTGAGCAGTTGCAGCACATTGGCCAGCACGCCAACACGGAAAATCCCCTCGGGGGTGGGTTCATCGACCGAAGGGTCAATCTGGCTCGCCAGCAGAATCTGGCGGTCATCCGCCATCACCTCTTCGAGCGCCCGCACCGATTTTTCGCGGCCAACGAAAAGCGGCACGATCATATGCGGAAACACCACGATGTCGCGCAGCGGCAGGACCGGGTAAGTGCTGGGGAGTGTCTCGGTCATCATCTATCCTCTTTGGCGAAAGGAACCGGCCCCAATCGTGGCAGCCTGCCCCTTCCCGATGGCCCCTATCTAGGCGCCCCAGGGCCGGGCTTCAACCTCGGCCGCGACTGGCCCCGTCACGTCGCAGTTACATTGCCGTCCGCCGCGCCCGCCGGCAAGCACAGAACGCACCGAAGTTTAGGCACCGCGCCTGTTTTGCCCCCCCCAGCCCTGACCATGCCGCCCCGACCATGCCGCCCCGACCATGAAGTCCTGACCATGCCGCCCCGATCACATTTCCCGGACCACGGGCCGCAGCGCCCCGCTCAGAGCGGCAGCACGATCTCGGCGCTCAGCCCTCCCAGCCGGGCGCTGTCGCCCAGCCGCAGGCTGCCGCCGTGGCTGCGCGCGATATCGGCGGCGATGGCCAGGCCCAGCCCCACGCCCTGCCCCTTGTCCTGGTTGCGCGAGGGGTCGAGCCGGGTGAAGGGGCGGGTGGCCTCGTCGCGGCGCTCGGGCGCGATGCCGGGGCCGTCGTCTTCCACCACCAGCCGCAGCAGCCGCGCCCCCGCCAGCACCGAGACCTCGGCGTGCTGGCCGTAGCGCACGGCATTGCCGATCAGGTTTTCCAGCGCCCGGCGCAGTGCATCGGGGCGCAACGGCAGCACCGGACCGGCGGCATCGGCGCCGCCCGGACAGCTTGCCAGCACCACATTCTGCCCGGCGCGGCGGGCGTCTTCGACCACCTGGCGGACGAAGACGCAGATGTCGCAGCGCTCGGTGTCGCCGCTGGCGGCCTCTTCGCGGGCAAAACTCAGGAAGGCATCGACCAGCTTGCCCATTTCGGCCACGTCGCGCTCCATTGCGGCCACCTCCTCGCGGGTTTC
>CAZPWV010000377.1:0-1608 GCA_964590825.1 uncultured Rhodobacter sp.
GGCCCGCGATCTCATGGTGCTCGACCGCACGCCGATGGACTACCTCGATTTCGCCTCGCCAATCGAGGGGCTTGCGGGCAAGATGGGGATCGATGCCACGACCAAGATCGGCACCGAAACCAGCCGCGACTGGGGCCAGGTGATGGCGGCGCGCCCCGAGGACCGGGCCTTTGCCGAGGATCTTCTGGCGCGGCATTTTCCGGCTGCTGGCGATCTGGCGGGCGATCTGGGGGGAAAGACATGAGCAAACGGGTGATCCTGGGGGTATCGGGCGCTTCGGGGGCGGTGCTGGCGCTGGCGGTGGCCGAAAGCCTGCGCCGTCTGGGCGCCGAGATCGATCTGGTGGTCTCTGCCGCCGCCGAGCGCAGCCTCGAGGCCGAGATCGGCCCGGCCGCATTGGGCGAGCTGGCTGCGCTGTGCACCCGCCGCCATGGCGCGGGCGAGATCGGTGCCGCCATCGCCTCGGGCTCCTGTCCGGTGGCGGGAATGATCGTGGCGCCCTGTTCGATGCGCAGCCTGGCCGCAATCGCGCAGGGGATGGATGACAGCCTGCTGATCCGCGCCGCCTCGGTCACGCTGAAGGAACGCCGCCCGCTGGTGCTTTTGGCGCGCGAGGCGCCGCTGACGCTGGCGCATCTGCGCAACATGACCGCCGTCACCGAAATGGGCGGCATCATCGCGCCCCCGGTGCCGGCCTTTTACCTGCGCCCGAAGACGGTGGAGGCGATCGCCGCGCAGATCGGCGCCCGCGCCGTGGACCTGTTGCGCCTTGGGGCCGCTCAGGCGCAGGCCTGGCAGGGTTGATGCAGGCACAGGCGGCGCAGGGTCAATGCGGGCGCAGGCCTGCCAGGGTCAATGCGGGCGCAGCGGCCGGGCGCCGGGGCTGCCGGCGCGCCGCTTTTCGCCCAGAAGCGCGGCGCCGATTTCTATCAAGAACGCCGCGTAGGACATTGAAAAAAATAACGAAGATGCAACAAGGCTGGGCATGGTTCCGGCCCCGAGGCTGCGGCTGAGCGTGGCCAGAACCAGCAACCCCCCGGCGGTTTTCAGCGCCCATCCCGCCTGTGCCGGCCGCCCGGTCTGGCCCAGGGCGCCCTTGGCCATCACCGCCATCGACAGCCCCGCCACCGCGCCCAGCGCCAGCAGATGCGTCGCCTGCGGGCTCAGACCGGCGCCGCTCAGCACGGCGAGTCCCATCGCGCTCAGCCCCAGCCCAAGGCAGGCAAACCCGAGGTGAAACCCGGCAATCAGCGCGTTGTTGCCAAGCGCCCAAAGCCCCCGCCAACGCGCCAGACGCGCCAGATTGACCGCCCCTGCTGCCAGCAAAAGCCCGCCAAAAACCGGCTCCGGCGCCGCAATCGCCACCGCCGCGGCTGCCACCAGGCCGGGGCCAAGCAGGTTCAGCAGGCGGCTGTCATGGGGCAGCGGCGCGGCACCGTTGCGCACCATGGCATTGCGGGTGAAGGCGGCGCTCAGCCGGCCACCGAAAAACGCATTCATCACCGCGCAGGCCAGCAGACCCAGAACGGCCCCGTTTGCCGCCCAACCCGGCGCCCAGCCCATCCAATCCAGATGCATGGCCAGATCCCCGCCCCAGTGCAGCGCGAA
>CAZPWV010000378.1:0-1318 GCA_964590825.1 uncultured Rhodobacter sp.
GGGCCCTTTCAGAATCGGGTCAAACCGCCCGGATGGGGGTGACGGTGGCGCCTTGGTCGCCGGGCGCGTTGGCGTCGATGAAGTCCAGAACCAGCGGGCGGATGTTGTTGCGCCAGCTTGAGCCGGCAAAGATGCCGTAATGGCCTGCGCCCGGCTCAAGATGGCTGGCCTTCTTGCTCTCGGGCAGGCCGGTGCACAGCCGCAACGCCGCAACGCATTGACCGGGCGCGGAAATATCGTCATGCCCGCCCTCGACCGTCTTCACCGCAACATTGGTGATCTTGCCGATATCGACGGGCTTGCCCTCGATGGTGAAACGGTTCTGCGCAATCTCCAGCCCCTTGAAGATGCGCTCGACGGTCGAAAGGTAGAACTCCGCCGTCATGTCCATCACCGCCAGATATTCATCATAGAAGGTGTTGTGGTGGTCATGTTCGCTGCCATCGCCCTGCGCCTCGGCCATGATCTTGTTCTGAAAGGCTTTCGAGTGCTTTTCCGAATTCATCGAGATGAACGAGGCCAGTTGCATCAGGCCGGGATAGACCATCCGCCCGGCGCCCTTGTATTTGAAGCCGACGCGCTGGATCACCATGTGCTCCAACTGCCCCATGGTGACGCGGCGGCCGAAATCGGTCACTTCGGTGGCGGCGGCATCGGGGTCGATCGGCCCGCCGATCAGGGTCAGCGTGCGGGGCTGGGCGGCGGGGTCCTGCTCGGCCAGATAGGCGGTGGCGGCCAGCGTCAGCGGCGCCGGCTGGCAGATCGCGATCACGTTGATGTCGGGGCCAAGGGCGCGCATGAACTCGACCAGATAGAGCGTGTAATCCTCGATGTCGAACTTGCCCTCCGACACCGGAATGTCGCGGGCATTGTGCCAGTCGGTCACATAAACATCGGCATCGGGCAAAAGGCTGGCCACGGTCGAGCGCAGCAGCGTGGCGTAATGGCCCGACATCGGCGCCACCAGCAGGATGCGGCGGGGCATCGGCGCGCGGCCCTGCACCTTGAAATGGATCAGCGCGCCAAAGGGCTTGTCGAGCAGCGTTTCCACCTCGATCAGGTGATCCTTGCCATCGGCGGCGGGAATCGAGCGGATCGCCCAATCGGGCTTGATGACCATGCGTGCAAAGGAACGCTCGGTCACCCGGCCCCAGGCCGACATCAGCTTGAACATCGGGTGCGGCACGAGGCCCCAGACCGGGTAAGAGGCCATCGCGCGGGCCGAAGCGCCCATCCATTCATTGGTGTTCCTGATGGTTTCCATCAGGTCATAGCGCATCATGCCCTTCATCGTATCTCCCTGACCCTTCGGCTCAAA
>CAZPWV010000378.1:1328-1599 GCA_964590825.1 uncultured Rhodobacter sp.
TTATGTTTCATATTCGAGGATAGGGAGGAAATATCGTTATGACAACCACCGACGAGGCCCCTTCTGCTGCATCGCAGCAAATGCAGGAAAATCTGGCGCGGATCGAGGCTTTGACGCAACGGATGCTGGACGCCTTGTCGAAGAAACGCGCCCCCAACCCGGCGCTCGAGGGGCCGGGGCTCGACCTTTACCTGTCTTCCTCGGCGGCGCTGATGAAGGAAATGGCCGACAACCCGGCAAAAATTCTCGAAGCGCAGGTCGCCTATTGGGG
>CAZPWV010000379.1:0-1568 GCA_964590825.1 uncultured Rhodobacter sp.
CTTCGCAGTTGATCGCCCCCCTGGGCACGGCGCGGCCCGCGTTGATCTCGGCAATCTCGCCGTCGCGCAGCACAAGGCAGCCGGGCATCACCTGTTCGGGCAGGACAAGGGTCGCATTGGCAAGGATCGTCTCGGTCATCGGAAGGGGTCCGTCATTGGGGTTGAGGTTCTCGCCTTGGCAGGGAATTGTCACATGGCGGTGACAAAGAGGTGCCAGGACGGGGCATGGACATGAAACGCTATGCGCTTTACTTCGCGCCCGCCGCGCGCGGGCTTCACCGGGCGGCCGCAAGCTGGCTGGGTTGGGATGCCGAGGCCGGTTGCGCCGTGGCGCAGCCCGAGGTGGAGCGCATCGCCGCCGCCACCGAAACGCCGCGCAAATACGGCTTTCACGCCACGCTGAAGGCGCCATTCCGGCTGGCGGCCGGCCATGGCCCCGACGATCTGGCCGAGGCTTTGGCCCATGCCGCCCGCCAGATCGCCCCGGTCGAGCTGCCCGGCCTTGGTGTGGCACGGCTGGGCGGGCGGTTCCTTGCGCTGCGCCCCGAGGGCAACGAGGCCGGGCTCGAGGCGCTTTGCGCCGAGGTGGTGACCCGGTTCGAGCCCTTCCGCGCGCCCATGAGCGATGACGAACAGGCGCGGCGGCACCCCGAAAGCCTCTCGCCCCGGCAGCGCGACCTCTTGCTGGCTTTCGGCTACCCCTATGTTTTCGAGGAATTCCGCTTTCACATGACGCTCTCGGGCGATCTGCCCGCAGCGGAACTGGCCCGGCTTGAGCCCCTCGCGCGGGACTGGTTTGCGGCCCATCTGCACCGCCCCTTCGCGGTCGATCAGCTGTGCCTTTTTGGCGAGGATGGCGCGGGGCGGTTTCATCTGCTGTCCCGTCACACGCTTTCGGGCTGAAGCGCCGCGATCAGCGCGGCAATGCCCGCCGCGGGCGTGGTGTCGTTGCAAATCCGTGTGGCGGCAATGCCTTCGGGCAGGGGCAGGGCGGCGCGGCTCAGCCTTGCGGCAATCTCGCCTTCGCTTTCGCGCCCGCGCGCGGCCAGCCGCGCCGCCAGCACCTGCGGCGAAACGGTGACCTCGATCACCCGCAGATCGGCAAAGGCCGCCTTGGCCGCGCCCAAAGCCTGCCGCGAGCCGTTGAAGATCACATCCTGCCCGCGCGCAAGCGGGGCGAATTCGGCGCCCCGGATGCCATAGAAAAGCCCATGCGCCGGCCAGGAGAGGGCAAATTCCCCGCCCGCCAGCGCGGTTTGAAACGCGGCCTCGCCGAGGCTTTCGAAATCTTCGCTTTCCGCCGGCGGCCGGGTGATGGTGCGCCGCGCCCGGTGCAGGCCGGGCAGGCCCGCCACCGCACCGGCCATCAAACTGTCCTTGCCCACGCCCGAAGCCCCGACAATGGCAAAAAGCCGCCCCCTCATGCCGCCCTCGCCGGGGTGAAACCGGTCACATCCACCGCGCGGTCGGCCACACGGGCGCGGGCCGCCTCGTCGTGGAAAATACCCACAATTGCCGCGCCGCGCGCCTTGGCCGCCTCGATCAGCCCTAGCACCACCTCGCGGTTC
>CAZPWV010000380.1:0-785 GCA_964590825.1 uncultured Rhodobacter sp.
ATGCGATATTCCGACAGCCCGTCGATCCGCCCTGCGTTCTTCAGGTCGTCCGACACGTTGCGCATGAATTCCGACAGGATGAAAACCGCCAAGGGCAGGCCCTGCGCGGTATAGACCAGCACCAGCGCGGTGAGCGTGTTCACCAGCCCGGCCGCCACCATCAGCTGCAAGATCGCCACCGTGCCCAGACGAATGGGGATCATGATGCCCAGGGCCAGGTAAAGCCCCATCAGCGTGTTGCCCTTGAAGCGGTATTCCGAAAGCGCAAAGGCCGCCATGGCACCAAAGAGAAGCACCCCGGCAAGGCTTGCCACGGTAACGGTGAGCGAGTTGAGGAAATACTGAAAGAAATCCCCCTGCGCCAGCACCGTTGTGTAGCCCACCAGATCAAAGGTGGTGGCATTTGGCAGCGCCAGCGGGTCGGCGAAGATCGCCTTGCGCGATTTCATCGAGTTGATGACAATTACCAGCACCGGAAAAAGCGCAATCACCGTGTAGCTCAGCAAGACCGCATGGGCGGCAAGGCTGCGGGCGGTGGATTGGCGGGCCTTGTTCATGGCAGCCCCCTAGAACTGGTAGCGGCGCAGCCGCGTTTGAATGGTGAAAAGATAGACGCAAACGCCAAGCAGGATGATGCCGAACATCGCCGTGGCAATCGTGGCCCCCATATGCGGGTCACCCAGTTGCAGCTGAAAGCCAAAGAAGGTGCGGTAAAGGAAGGTGCCCAGAATATCGGTGGCGAAATTCGGCCCCGCCAGCGCGCCTTGGCTCACATAGATCAGGTC
>CAZPWV010000380.1:795-1556 GCA_964590825.1 uncultured Rhodobacter sp.
GAAATTGCCGACGAAAGTGAGAATCGAGATGATCCCGATCGAGGGCAGGATGAGCGGCAGCTTGATCTTCCAGAACTGCGCCGTGCCGGTCACGCCATCCATTTCCGCCGCCTCGATCACCTCTTCGGGGATCGAGAGCAGCGCGGCATAGATCAGCATCATCGGAATGCCGACGAATTGCCAGACCGAAACCATCGCAAGGGTGGTGAGCGCATAGGCCTCCTTGCCGAGCCAGGGGGCGAAGAGGCTTTTCAGCCCCACCGCATCCAGCATTCCGGGCGCAATGCCCCAAATGGGCGAGAGGATCAGCTTCCAGACAAAGCCCACAATCACGAAGCTGAGGATGGTGGGCACGAAAATCGCCGTGCGATAGGCGGCGGCAAAGCGCAGCCGGGGCGCCGAAAGCAGCGCCGCCAGCGCCACGCCAATGGGGTTTTGCACCAGCATGTGGACGATGAAAAACCAGCTGTTGTTGCCCAGCGCATTCCAGAACGAGGCCGACCAGCGCGGATCACCAAAAAGCGTGGCGAAGTTTTGCAGCCCGACAAACACCCGCGCGCCCGCCTCGCTCAGGTTGAAGAGCGACAGGTTCAGCGTGCCAAAGAGCGGAATAATCATGATGGCGGTGTAAATCATCACCGCGGGGGCCAGGAACACGGCAATATGCCAGCGCCGCGCCTTGCCGGTCTTCGCCTGCGTGCTCATCTTGGCCCTCCTTTCATCTTGCGAAAAATACCTTCGGGGGGTCCGGGGGGCAGAAA
>CAZPWV010000381.1:0-795 GCA_964590825.1 uncultured Rhodobacter sp.
CCGCTGGCTGGCCGGCGATGTGATGACGCTGGCCGATTTCGCCGCCGCCGCGCATCTGAGCTGTCTCGACTATATTTCCGACGTCGATTGGAACCGCTCCGAGGTGGTCAAGGAATGGTATGCGAAAATCAAGTCGCGCCCGGCCTTTCGCTCGCTTCTGGCCGATAACCTGCCCGGAATGCCCCCCGCGCCGCAATATGGCGAACTGGATTTCTAGACCGGTGGTCACCCCGGAAATCAGGGGCTCCGCCCCCGGCTTCGCCTCCCCCGAGGTATTTTTGGCAAGATGAAAAATCCGGGTTTCATCTTGCCACAAATACCTCGGGGGTGAATTTGCCCTCGGGCAAAGAGGGGGCAGCGCCCCCGGACCGGCTGGGAGAAAGACCGGATGAATGATCTGAAAACCCGCCTTGTCGCGCAGGCCCTGGCCGAGGGGTTTGCGAAAGCACGCCTCACCCGCCCGGATGCCCGCCCCGACCTTCCCGCAAGGCTCGATGCCTTTCTCGGTGCCGGCTGGCACGGGCAGATGGGCTGGATGGCGGAGCGCAGCCATTGGCGCGCCAGCCCCGCCGCGCTCTGGCCCGCGGCGCGTTCGGTCATCATGCTGGCGGAAAGCTATGCCCCCGAATCCGATCCGCGCGCGGCCACGGATCTGCCCGAGGGCGGGGCAATTTCCGTCTATGCGCAGGGCAAGGACTATCATGACCTGGTGAAGCGGCGCCTCAAACGCCTGGGCCGCTGGCTGATCGATGCCGCCGCGAAAGAGGGGACACCGTGTGAAATCAAGGTGTTCGT
>CAZPWV010000381.1:805-1554 GCA_964590825.1 uncultured Rhodobacter sp.
CGTCGATACCGCCCCGGTGATGGAAAAGCCCATGGCCGAGGCCGCGGGGCTGGGCTGGCAGGGCAAGCATACCAACCTTCTGGCGCGGGATCTGGGCAACTGGTTTTTCCTTGGCGCGATTTTCACCACGCTCGATCTGCCCGCCGATGCCCCCGAGGTGAGCCATTGCGGCAGCTGCACCGCCTGCCTCGATGCCTGCCCCACCCAGGCCTTTCCCGCGCCCTATCAGCTCGATGCGCGGCGCTGCATTTCCTACCTGACGATCGAGCATCGGGGGCCGATCGACCCCGCCCTGCGCCCGGCGCTTGGCAACCGCATCTATGGCTGCGATGACTGTCTGGCCGCCTGCCCCTGGAACAAATTCGCGGTGCAGGCCCGCGATATCGGCTATGCCGCGCGGCTGGGCACACCGCCGCTGGCCGATCTGGCGGCGCTGGATGACGCCGCCTTTCGCGCCCGTTTTGCCGGCTCCCCGGTCAAGCGCATCGGGCGCGACCGGCTGGTGCGCAATGTGCTTTATGCCATCGGCAATTCCGCCCGCCCGGCGCTGGCCGAGGCCGCCCGGCCGTTGCAGCACGACCCAGACCCCACCCTGGCCGAGGCGGCGCGCTGGGCCTTGGCGCGGCTGCAACGATAGGCCTTTCCGTTGCCGCGCCGCGCGGCTGGGCCTTTCCTTTGCCGCAACACGCGGCTGGGCCTTTCCGTTGCCGCGCCGCGCGGCTGGGCCTTTCCTTTGCCGCAACACGCGG
>CAZPWV010000382.1:0-1552 GCA_964590825.1 uncultured Rhodobacter sp.
GGCGCGAGACCCGGACGGTCTCGGGCAATGTGACCACCGTGGTCATCGAGGAAAATGGCGCAGGCAATATCACCGGCGGCACGCGGGTGACGGTGGCCGCCGACTTCACCTTGACCGAAAGCTTCGGCGCAGGCTGGACGCTTCTGGGCTATGTGAAGGCGATACACACCGCCACCACGAACGGGGTTCAGCACTATGACCGCGCCGACAGGCTGATTTCGGCGCATCTGGTCATCGACGAAGCAAACCGCCATGTCACCGAGGACTATGGCGCCGATTGGGTGCTGATCTCGCGGCTGCGGGTCAGCAGCACCGCCGATGGCAAGGTGGTGACCGAATGGCTGACCGGCGCCGATGCGCAGTTGCAATGGCGCACGGTGATCCA
Source organism: uncultured Rhodobacter sp. (assembly GCA_964590825.1). GTDB lineage: Bacteria > Pseudomonadota > Alphaproteobacteria > Rhodobacterales > Rhodobacteraceae > Rhodobacter. The sequence continues at coordinate 386 of CAZPWV010000382.1, forward strand.
TGGCCAGACGCCCGCGTTCGAGAACCGGTTCGAGGTGTTCCACGGCGCGGCGGATTTTACCGGCACCGGCGGGCGCGACCGGATGCTGGGCGATGACGGTGACGACCGCTTTGCCGGTGGCGCGGCCGATGACACGCTTTCGGGCGGCAATGGCAACGACGCGTTGGCGGGCGATGCGGGCAATGACCGGCTGAGCGGCAGCCGTGGGGCCGACAGCCTGTTTGGCGGTGCGGGGGCGGATACGCTGGAGGGCGGGGCCGAGGCGGACCGGCTTGAAGGCGGCGAAGGGTGCGACAGGCTGTTTGGCGGGGCGGGGGCCGATCTGCTGGACGGCGGCACCGGCGACGACCTGCTTCAGGGCGGTTCGGGGGCGGACCTGGTTCTGGGCGGCGACGGAAATGACACGGTGCAGGGCAATGGCGATGACGATGTGCTTTTGGGCGGTGCGGGGGCCGATCTGCTGCTGGGCGGCGCCGGGCGCGACAGCCTGACCGGAACCGGGGATGGCGACACGCTCAGCGGCGGTGCCGATGCCGATGTCTTTGTCTTTTTGCCCCCGGCGGCGGGCGGCGCGGGGGGGCTGGACCTGATTGCCGATTTTGACACCGGGCAGGACCGGATCGACCTTTCGGCCTTTGCCGGGGCGGGGACGCTGCGCTTTGCCGGGCTGGGGCCATCGCTGGAGGCGGGCACGGTCTGGTATGTGCCGAGTGGTGCGGGGATCGTGGTTTCCATCGAGCTGGATGGGGCGGCGGGGGCAGAATTCCAGTTCCGCCTTGCGGATGCTTCGGCCCTGACGGCGGCGGATTTTCTGCTTGGCTGAGCCGGAATGACAACCGGGCGGACGGCTCCCCCCGTCCGCCCTTTCCATGACCAGGAGAATGACACGGATGCGTATTGCGATGATTGGAACCGGCTATGTGGGCCTTGTTTCGGGGGTCTGCCTGTCGGATTTTGGCCACGAGGTGACCTGCGTGGACAAGAACGTGGCAAAGATTGCCACGCTCAGGCGCGGCGAAGTGCCGATTTACGAACCGGGCCTGGAGGAGCTGATCGACAAGAACGTGCGGGCGGGGCGGTTGGCCTTTACCGACGATCTGGCCGATGCGGTGGCGCGGGCCGATGCGGTGTTTATCGCCGTGGGCACGCCGTCGCGGCGCGGCGACG
>CAZPWV010000383.1:0-1545 GCA_964590825.1 uncultured Rhodobacter sp.
TGCGCGACGGGCTGGGCCTGATTGGCCGCGCCGCCGAAACCGGGGCTCTGGCGCTGGCTGCCGATCCGGCGCCGGGGGTGGTGATCGTGCCCGCCTTTACCGGGCTGGGCGCGCCCTATTGGGCGCCCGAGGCGCGCGGCGCGATTTTCGGGCTGAGCCGGGGCAGTGGCCGGGCCGAACTGGCCCGCGCCGCGCTTGAAAGTGTCGGCTATCAGACCCGCGACCTTTATGGCGCGATGGCGGCCGATTGGGCGAGCCGTGCAGCGGCCCCCGACGGGGTGGAGCGATCAGCGCAGACGGTGCTGCGCGTCGATGGCGGCATGAGCGGCTCGGATTGGGCGATGCAGTTTCTGGCCGATATTCTTGATGCTCCGGTCGATCGGCCCGCGGTGCTGGAAACCACGGCACTGGGCGCGGCCTGGCTGGCGGGTTATGCCAGTGGGCTGTGCCCCGGCCCCGAGGCGGCGGCGCAGGGCTGGGCCTGCGCAAGGCGGTTTCGCCCGGCAATGGCGCAAGACGAACGGGCGACGCGGCTGGCACGCTGGCAAAGCGCGGTGGCGGCAACGCTGGCCTTTGGCTAGTCCGCCCTGGCCGGAGCCGGCGGACGGGCAGACCCGCCGGCGGCGGCCGGCCTTTTGCATCGCAGCATGGTTTTGCGCCGCAGCATCCTTGCGCAGAAAAACTGCCGGCATTTGTCCGAGGTCAAATCGCTGATCGTGAATATGTGCAAAATGTCGCATGAGACTGGACCGCCTCCCCTGATCCGCTCGCGTGGCCGCAAAACCGTTTTGCGGGGCGTCGGGTCATGGGCGCAGCGCTCCTCCAACCCCGCGCGGAGGACCCCATGAGCGACACGCTCGCACCCGCAAAACTCTTTGCCACGACTTTCGTTTTCTGGATGATGCTGAATGGCGTGCTGGCTGTCGATGTGGCGCTGGCGGGCCTGGCCGTGGCGGCGGCGATCACCTTTTTCATTTCGCAAAGCCTGTCGTTCCTGTCGGGCTACCGGTTCACCCCGGTGGCGACGCTTGGCTATCTCGGGTTTTTCTTCAAGGAACTGCTCAAGGCCAATCTGGCGATGGCGGGGCTGGTGCTGCGCCGGGATCTGCCGATCCGGCCGGCCTTCGTCAAGGTGCGCACCCGGCTGACCCGTCCGGTGGGGCGGCTCTTGCTGGCCAATTCCATTACCCTGACACCGGGCACGCTCTCGGTCGAGATGAAGGGCGAATGGCTTTATGTGCATTGGGTCGTGGCCGAAAGCACCGAGCCCGAGGCCGCGACGGCGGCGATCGTGGCGGGGTTCGAGAAATATCTGGAGGTGATGTATGGCTGAGGGTCTGATCCTTCCGGGCCTGCTGGCGGGGCTGGGTTTCGTGCTGGCGGGGCTGCGCTTTGCGCTTGGCCCGCGCGCGGTGGACCGCGTGGTGGCCTTTGACGTGCTGACCGTGGTGTCGATGGCGGGGATCGTGCTGATCGCGCTGGTGACCGGGCGGGGCATCTATCTCGATGTGGCGCTGGTCTATGCGCTCTTGTCGTTTCTGGGCG
>CAZPWV010000384.1:0-1536 GCA_964590825.1 uncultured Rhodobacter sp.
ATCATCAATGCTTGCGGCCATGCGACCAGCCCTGCGGCGGCAAAGACCGCCACATCGGCAGGCAGCGCCGCCTCGACCGCTGCCAGCATCTGCGCAGCGGTTTCCACCTGCACCACCGCCACCCCCTCGGGTGGCGGCACGGTGGCCGGGCCGGTGACAAAGCTCACGCGGGCGCCAAGGTCGCGCAGCGCGGCGGCCAGTGCCGTGCCCTGCGCCCCCGAGGAACGGTTGGCAATGTAGCGCACCGGGTCGATGGGTTCATGTGTGGGGCCGGAGGTGACCAGCACATGGCGCCCCGCAAGCGGCCCTTCGGCTCCGCCCAGCGCTGCCGCAATCGCCGCCACAATCGCCACCGGTTCGGCCATGCGGCCCAGCCCATGTTCGCCGCAGGCCATGTCACCGGCATCGGGGCCGACAAGGCGCAGCCCGTCGGCCAGAAGCTGCGCCAGGTTGCGCTGCGTGGCCGGGTGGTGCCACATCCGCACATTCATCGCCGGCGCGATCAGCACCGGCTTGTCGGTGGCTAAAAGCAGCGTCGAGGCCAGATCAGTGGCCAGCCCCGCCGCCATCTTGGCCATCAGATCCGCCGTCGCCGGAGCCACCACCACCAGATCGGCCGCGCGGCTGAGCTGGATATGGCCAATCGCGGCTTCCTGGGTGAGATCGAACAGATCGGAATGCACCGCCTCGCCGGCCAGCGACGACAGTGTCAGCGGCGTGGCGAATTCCGCCCCCGCCCGCGTCAGCACCGGCGTCACCGAGGCCCCCGCTGCCCGCAGCAGGCGGATCAGTTCGGGGCATTTGAAGGCCGCAATGCCGCCCCCCACGATCAGCAATATCCGTTTGCCTGCCAGCATCTCACCCTCCGCCTTTGCCCAAGGTGTAGGGCGCGGGCGGCATTGGTGCAAGCTACTGGAAAGCCTTGCAGGGGTCTTCGCGTTCGGCGGGGGCGGTGACGATCCACCAATCGAAGGGCTGCGCCCCCTCGGCGGGGCTTTCCAACTGACCCAGCGACACCACCACACGGCCCGGAACGGCCTGCGCGATCATCGCGGGCACGGCGCGGTCGGTGCGGGCATGGCCCGAGCCGGTAATCAGCGCCACCGGCCCGGTGGTGGTCTTGAAGGCCCGCAGCGTCGCCTCGGCAAAGGCCGCATCGCGCAGCCGCTGCGCCGCCACCATGCCGGGCAGCATCTCGGGCGGCAGGGCGTTGCAATGGTCTTGCTGGGTCTCGGCCTCGAGCGCGGCCTGCACCTCGGGCGGATAGGGCGCATCAAGGCCAAAGCGTGCGGCATCGAAAAAGATCTTGTCCAAAGGCTCGGTCATCGCGCGGCGCACCTCGTCGCGCGGCAGCGCGGCGCCGACAATCACCGCATCGGGGGCGGCGGCGAAGATCGGCGCATAAAGAGCGAAATCGGGCCAGCCCGCCGCCTCCCAGCCCAGCGCCTTGCCAAGCGCTTCGGGCTGATCGATCAGCTTGCGGGTCGCCTGCGCCGCCTGATCGGGGGTGAGCATCTCGAACACCAGCGCACGGGG
>CAZPWV010000385.1:0-1530 GCA_964590825.1 uncultured Rhodobacter sp.
TGCCACTTTGGGCGGGAGAGACAGAATGGGTGCGCACCAAGGCCAGGCTTCGAAGATCGTCGCGCCCCCGCCACCGGCCGATGAGGCCAAAGCAGCCGAAGACACCCCGATGCCCGCGCAAACCACGGCCGGACCGACGCGCCCCATCCTGTTCATTTTCGTGAAGGATGTGCTTTTCTGGGGCTCTGTTGCGATCTCTGGGGTTGGGCTGTTCCTCCTTTTCCGCTGGTTGTTGGGCTGAGCGCCGCGCTTCAGTAGCCGGTGCCGCTCAGGAATTCGCTGCGCAGCGTGCCGAGGATGATTTTCACATCCCCCCAGAACGATGCCGTGCGGGTGTATTCGAGATCATGGTCCAGCCGGCCACGGGCGGCGGCGTAGCTGTCGGTTTCGCCGCGAAAGCCGCGCACCTGCGCCAGGCCGGTGATGCCCGGCAATACCGCGTGGCGGGCCATGTAATCGGGGTCGAAATCTTCATAGCGCACCCCGGCGGCCAGCATGTTGGGCACATGCGGGCGCGGCCCGACCAGCGACATCGTGCCTTCCAGCACATTGAGCAGTTGCGGCAGTTCGTCAAAGGACGAGCGGCGCAGGAACGCCCCCACGCGGGTCACGCGCGGATCGTTCTTGACCGTTTGCTGCACCCCGGTGCCATCGCCCAGATCGCTGCGCATGGTGCGGAACTTGTAGATCGAGAACAGTCGGCCATCGCGCCCGTAGCGGTTTTGCCGAAAGAACACCGGGCCGCGGCTGCCCAGCTTGATGGCGGCGGCACAGCCCAGCAAAAGCGGAGCCAGCAGCACCAGCCCGACCGAGGCGCCCAACAGATCGAAGGCCCGCTTGGCGCGGCGATAGCCGGGCCGCCGGGCCGGGGCGGGGGCTTCGCGCTGCGGCCGGACCGTCCAGTCGGGGGCAAAGCCCGGCTGCGCCAGCGCCGCGCCAAAGCTGTGATTGGCAAAGTCGATGCGGCTCAGCACGTTCGCCTGAAACGCAAGGGTCTGAAGCGCCGCCCCCGGATCGGCATTGAACGGATCGGCGCCAAGCGGATTGGCCGAACCCGGATCGGGGGCGCCACCGCGCGCGGGCTCGGCAAGGCGGGCAACGGCGTCGCGGCGGTCGGCGATTTTGGGATGGGCGGCGATGTGCGGATGAGCGGCGGAAAAGCCAGTGGCGGCGCGGTCGGCCTTGGCGGCTTGCAGAGTGGACATGGTCTTGGCAACTCCCGAGCGAGCATGAAGAAACGGGGGCGCCCAAGTGGGGCGCTTGAAGATGGTGCAGTTCGAAGGTGATTATTGTTATGTCAGGTATGGATCGCTGCTCGATCGTAACAAGGGCCCGAACCGGGCCTGGGCGCCTTTCCCACACACGAAAAGCGCTTTGGTCTGGCCGAGGTCAGACCGTCTGCAAGGACGCTAGCACGCTTGCGGAGGGGCTTTGCCCGAAATCTGCCCGATTGGTCCAAAAAGACAGATTTGAGACATATGATTGCGTGCGGATGCGTAATTATTAACCGTTTCTTAACCTTTGCCCCCG
>CAZPWV010000386.1:0-1528 GCA_964590825.1 uncultured Rhodobacter sp.
GTTCCGGCATTCGGGGCCGGTATGGGGTGGCGGCACCTTCCAGGGAGGAGGAAGGAAGGTGCCGCCGATCTCCGAGGCCCAGGGAGGAGGAGGGGCCTCAGGAAGCCTTACTTGCCGTAGGCCGCTTCCAGCGCGACGCGGGTCAGCATCGAGCGGTGCATCCCAAGATCGTTCAACTCGCGCTCGGAGAGCGATTTCAATTCGTTCAGCGTCTGCCGATAGACTTTCCGGCGGGCCAGGGTTTCGCGCAGGGCGGCGAAGATCTGGCCAAGGCCGGTCTCGGTGCTGCGGATTTCGGTTGCCAGTGCCATGTCGTGCGTCTTTCGTCGTCTTGCCCGGTCCCGAAGCGGCCCGGTGGGGTGGGTCATGCGCTGCGGTGTGGGGGCCGTCATCTCTGTTGGGGCTAACATGGGCTGATTGCTGCGACTGCACAATAGCAGGGGGCCGCAATGCTGCCTTGCAGAAAATGCATAACGGATTCTGACCTGCTCTTGCCCGAAATCAAGGTTACCGGCCGGTCAGGCGGCGTAAAACTTGTGCAAATCTTGCGCCAGCCCTTGAAGCCCGCTGCAAATGCGCCACAGTCGCGCGGAAATCGACAGGAGACGACCATGACCCCAACCAAGGAATCGGTGCTCAAAGCGCTTCGGGAAACCCCTTTGCCCGGTGGAAGCGATGCGGTGAGCCGCAATCTCGTTCACGCGCTGGCGGTCGAATCGGGGGTGGTGCGGTTCGTCCTTGAGGGCGCGCCCGAGGCCGAACTGGCCCAAATCCGGCGCCTGCTGGAAGAGGCCGTTCGCGGGCAGGAGGGGGTGAAGAGCCTCTCCATCGTCATTCCCGCCGGCCCGCCCAAGGGGCTGGGCGCGGGGGCGCCGCAGGGGGGCGGCGTGAAGATCGGCGGCCATGCCAAGCCGCAGGACGGCCCGCTTCCGGTGCCCGGCGTGCGCCATATCGTTGCCGTCGGCTCGGGCAAGGGCGGCGTGGGCAAATCCACCGTCTCGGCCAACCTCGCGGTGGCGCTGGCAAAAACCGGCCGCCGCGTCGGCCTGCTGGATGCCGATATCCACGGCCCCTCCCAGCCGCGCATGATGGGGGTGAACGAACGCCCGGTTTCGCCCGACGGGCAGAACCTGCTGCCGCTTCTGGCGCATGGCGTGGCGGTGATGTCGATCGGCTTCATGCTGCGCGACGACGAGGCGGTGATCTGGCGCGGCCCGATGCTGATGGGGGCGCTGCAACAATTGCTGGGCCAGGTGGTCTGGGATCATTTCGGCCCGCTCGACGTGCTCATCATCGACCTGCCGCCGGGCACGGGCGATGTGCAACTGTCGCTGTGCCAGAAAACCGTGCTCGATGGCGCGGTGATTGTGTCCACCCCGCAGGATGTGGCGATGCTCGATGCGAAAAAGGCGCTCGACATGTTCCGCAAGCTTGGCACGCCGGTGCTGGGGCTGATCGAGAACATGTCCACCTATATCTGCCCCAATTGCGGCCACGAGGCGCATCTGTTCGGCCATGGCGGGGTCGA
>CAZPWV010000387.1:0-1527 GCA_964590825.1 uncultured Rhodobacter sp.
GGTCGTTGGAGAGTTGCGCATCGCGCGCAAGCATGAGGTATTTCTCGATGATCTGGCTCGGCGTGCCGCGCACCTTGCCCTCGGGGCCGGAACTGTCGAACACCCGGTTGATGATATTGCCAATGGTGCGCTGGCGGTTCGACTTGTTACGCGAACGGGATTTGGAAGATCTCATGAGCCTGCGTCTGTTGAGCCCTTGTGGGCGTGAGGTCTGGGCGGCGACCGGATAAGGGGCGTGCCCGTCACCGGGGGGTCTGACCGAACAGGGCAGCGCCTGCGCAAAGACCGTGACCCGAGTGTGATGCTGAGCCGTGCGGGGGATCGAACTTCCACCCAGCACGCGCCTGACTAACCATTTCGCGGCCTTGCACGCAAGCCGGAATTTGCGCCGCTGCGACAAAAAGCGCCGAAAATCCCCGGTTTTGCCACTGCCGGCTCAGCTTTGCGGCGCATCAGCGGTCGCACAGCACGCCTCGGCAGGTTTGTGTGCCAGCACCACGCGGTCGCGCCCGTCCAGGTCGCAGCGGATCTCGATGGCGTCAAAACCCTGCGCGGCAAACAGCGCCTGCACCGCCGCGCCCTGACGCGGGCCGATCTCGACGGCGATGCGCCCGCCCGGCCGGAGCCGCGCGAAAGCCCCCACCGCCAGCGCCCGATAGGCCCCCAGCCCGTCGCCGCCGGGGCTGAGCGCCAGATGCGGCTCCCACAGCCGCACCTCGGGCGACAGCCCGGCCATCTCGGCCTCGGTAATATAGGGCGGGTTCGAAACGATCAGATCGTAGCGCCCCGGCACCGCGGAAAACCAGTCCGAGCGCAGGAACCGCACCCGCTCGGCCAGGCCCAGACGGGTGGCATTTTCCTCGGCCACCTCGAGCGCGGCGGCGGAAATATCGGTGCCGATGCCCTGCGCCGCAGGACGTTCGGCCAGAAGGCTCAGCACGATGCAGCCGGTGCCAGTGCCCAGATCGATCAGCCGCGAGAACGGCGCCTCCAGCGCCACCTCCACCAGCAGTTCGGTTTCCGGGCGCGGGTCGAGCGTGGCGCGGCTGACGCGGAATTCATGCCCCCAAAAGCGCCGCAGCCCGACGATCTGCGCCACCGGCTGACGCGCCTCGCGCGCCGCCAGACTGGCCAGGAACCGGGCGTGATCGGGCTCGGAAATCTCTTCACCCAGCACCAGCGACAGCCGCTCCGGCGCCACGCCAAGCGCATGGGCCATCAGCCGCCGCGCATCGGTGGCGGCGCCCTCGATGCCCGCCCCCGCCAGCCGCCGGGTGCCCAGAAGCAGCGCCACCTGCGCCCTCATGCCTCCATCTCCGCCAGCTTTTCGGCCTGGTCATGCGCGACAAGCGCATCGAGCACCGGGCCAAGGTCGCCCGCCAGAATCTGCGGCAGCGCATAAAGTGTCAGGTTGATGCGGTGATCGGTCACGCGGCCCTGCGGAAAGTTGTAGGTGCGGATGCGTTCGGAGCGGTCGCCGCTACCCACCAGACTCTTGCGCGTCGCGGCCTCCTGCGCCTGCTGCGC
>CAZPWV010000388.1:0-758 GCA_964590825.1 uncultured Rhodobacter sp.
CTGGGCGCTGATCGAAGAGGTCGAGGCGATGGGCGGCATGACCAAGGCCGTGGCCTCGGGTATGCCCAAGCTGCGCATCGAGGAATCGGCGGCGCGGCGGCAGGCGATGATCGACCGCGGCGAAGAGGTGATCGTGGGCGTGAACAAATACCGCCTCGCCAAGGAAGAGCCGCTCGACATTCTTGATATCGACAATGTGGCGGTGCGCGAAAACCAGATTGCCCGGCTGGGCAAGATGCGTGCCGGGCGCGACGAAGCCGCCTGTCAGGCGGCGCTGGCCGAACTGACGCGCCGCGCCAGGGCGGGCGGAAACCTTCTGGAAGCGGCGGTCGATGCGGCCCGTGCGCGGGCCTCGGTGGGAGAGATTTCTATGGCGATGGAAGAGGTGTTCGGGCGCCACCGGGCCGAGGTGAAAACCCTCGCCGGGGTCTATGGCGCCGCCTATGAGGGCGATGCGGGCTTTGCGCAGATTCAGGCCGATGTCGATGCCTTTGCCGAGGCCGAGGGGCGCCGTCCGCGGATGCTGGTGGTGAAAATGGGGCAAGACGGGCATGACCGCGGCGCCAAGGTGATTGCCACCGCCTTTGCCGATATCGGCTTTGACGTCGATGTGGGGCCGCTGTTCCAGACCCCCGAGGAAGCCGCGCAGGATGCAGTGGACAATGACGTGCATGTGGTCGGCATTTCCTCTCAGGCGGCTGGGCACAAGACATTGGCGCCGAAGCTGATTGCGGCGCTGAAGGAGAAGGGCGCGGGGG
>CAZPWV010000388.1:768-1503 GCA_964590825.1 uncultured Rhodobacter sp.
CTGCGGCGGGGTCATTCCGCAGCAGGATTACGATTTCCTCAAGGCGGCAGGGGTCAGGGCGATCTTCGGGCCGGGCACCAATATTCCGGCGGCCGCGCGGGAAATTCTCGATCTGATCCGTAGCGCACAGGGCTGAACCGGAACGAGGCTGATCGGGGCAGGGCGGCGCTGCCCCCCCTTCGCCTTTCGAGGTATTTCGGGCAAGATGAAACGCAAACATCAAAAGGGCGCCTCAGCGGGGCGCCCCTTTCCATTCATCTTGCCAAAAATACCTTGGGGGGAGCCCGGTAACGGGCGGGGGGCAGCGCCCCCTGCTACCCTTGCCCACGCTCGGGCGCGAGGCGCAGCACCGCATAGCCGATCAGCGCCGAGATCAGCGAGCCGACCAGCACGCCCAGCCGCACCGCATCCATCTGCGCGTCCTGCTCGAAGTTGAGCGAGCCGATGAACAGCGACATGGTGAAACCGATCCCCGCCAGCGCCGAAATGCCGTAAAGCTGGCGCCAGGAGGTTTGCTCGGGCAGTTGCGCCAGGCGCAGCTTGACCATCGCCCAGGTGATGCCGAACACCCCCAGTTGCTTGCCCAGCACCAGCCCAAGCGCAATGCCCAGCGGCAGCGGCGCGAACAGATCCGACAGGCCGATGCCCGCGAGGTTCACCCCGGCATTGGCAAAGGCGAACAGCGGCACGATCAGGAACATCACATAGGGCTGCAGGCCATGTTCCAGCGCATGA